>NZ_JAHBAY010000012.1 GCF_018499875.1 Kineosporia corallincola
GCCGTGCTCGACCCCCGCAGGGTGGCCGTGCTCGACTCCCACAGGGTGGCCGTGCTCGACCCCCACAGGGTGGCCGTGCTCGACCCCCGCAGGGTGGCCGTGCTCGACCCCCGCAGGGTGGCCGTGCTCGACCCCCACAGCTCCACTTCCGTGGTCGGGGGCGTCGAAACATCCAGCCAGACACCGTGAGGAGAGTTGATGATGATGTGCTCTTCGCCAGCCTCGATCGCGGCGTTGAGTTCCTGCTGGTTCGTGACGGTGGTACTCATGCTGGTCGATTCCCGTTCTCGTGTCGTTGGTTTCGAAAAGTTCACCCCCGCCGCCCGGAGATCGGCCGGGCGGTGAAAGTCAAGCGCTGGTCACTTCAGTTCCTCGGTTCCGTGATGATCCTGACTGCGCCGGGAATCCGCCGGCCCCTTCCGTCTCGCCTCCACCGGATAGCCCGGCGACGCTCCAGAACCCCGATCCAGTAATCGGCGGCCCCCCTGTCAAGACCGGTCTCAACCATCAACCGAGTCCGCGTGATCTCCTCCGGCGGAAGAGCTTTGATCGCCGCGAGGATCCGGGCATCGCCAGGGAGCGTCTGCCCGCACTGGTCGCACACCTCATTCACCATCAGGTTCCTCCTCGCGGTCCGGGTCGGCCCACAGCCGGTCCAGGAGCGACGACGTACCGGTCCGCTGGACCGGGATCCGGATCCGCCCTGTTTCGGTGGCGCCCTGCTCGGCGTTCTCCCACCACAGGCCGCCGCTCACTCGGACACCCCGGCGAACTCGCTGACGGGGACGGGCTGATACCAGTGGTACTGGCCCCCGATCCGCGTGTTCCGGATACCGATCCGGCCGCCCATCGTGATCACCTGGTATCCGCGGGGCTCGAAGTGTTCCGTGGCGAAACCGAAAGCGCTCTCCGGAGTCATCGGGACCGCGGCGAGTTTGAGGCCTTCCTGGGTCACCCACATGGTCGCGGCGTCCATCATGCGTTCCTGGACGGGGTGACCATGGCCACGAGCAGCGCCGATGCCCGCAGTTCCTGGACGCGTCCGCCAGCCTGGTCGGCCTGCGTGAAAAGCCACTCGATCAGTGCGTTTTCCTGGACCGCTGTCAGGTTCCTGAGGCCGTGGCTGCGGAGCGCTTCAACGTCTGTGGTGGTGATGTCGTTGGGCGTGTGCGGGAATCCGACCCAGGTCCTGATGTGGCCGGTTTCGTAGATGACCTTGATCCGGTCTGCGGCTACCGGGACGGCGGTCATGACGCCGGCGAAGGTTTTCAGGAGGTGGCACGCGTCGGCGACGGTGAATCGTTCTGAGCGGACGGTTCCGTCGATCTCGACTTCGTCCCCGAGGGGCCATCCGGTCATGTCGCCCTCGTTGAACCAGATGAGTTCGGGTTCGGTTTCGTTGGGGTGGGGGCGTTGGGTGGGGATGGTGTTTTGGGTCATGGCTTGCTCCCGGGTTGGGTGTTGCGGGGACCACCGTGGGTGTTCTCTGCGCTACGCATGTCAGCATGACATGCGTCGGTAGTTAGCGCAACCCTGTCGGTGGTTTGCAGACCTCCGTAACGGCGCCGGGCTGGGTTTGTCGCGGGGAGGTATGGGCTCCAAACGACGGTGACGGCCGCCACCGGGATGGTGACGGCCGTCCTCTAAGCCGGGGCATTGGCGAGACCGCTACGTGAGGGGCTTCCCCGGTGGCCTTGCCGGGCCGTGGATCCGGGTGTTCCCGCTCGCGCCCCGAAGCCTAACCCCATCGGGCTCGCAGAGCAGAGGTTTCACCCCAGCGGCCGCGGTAGGTCCTCGGGTGCCGGCTCGGGCTGCCAGGACGGGTCGGCGGCCCGTTGCTCGCGGACGATCGCTTGACGGGCGTGGACGGCGGCCTTGAGCCAGCCGGGTCGGCGGCGGCAGGACCGACATGAGGGCAGGGGCTCATCGGGGGCGTGGAGGCCACAGAACGGCTTCTCAGGCTCCATCAGCCCCCATCACCTTCCGATCCATCACCGAGTTCTGCGTTGGGGCCGCAGAACGCCTCCTGGCCTCTTCCTGGCATCCGGGGCAGTCGAACTGGACGTAGCCGTGCTTGAAACACACAGCGATCACGACAAGATCGCTCACGCGCTCACCCTCCCCACATCAACGCGACAGGCCATGTGACGTCGCGCCGAGGGATTGCCGTACTCGTCGGGCAACCAACCCCCCATGCACTCATCGCAACCTGGAGCCCGCGGCTTAGGCACCACGGGGCCTGGGGCCTCTAGGTCACCCAGCCAGGCGATAACCCCACCCGCCTGAATGCCTGCCCATGATCGGGCCGCTACTACCGGGCGCAGGAGATCGGGGGTCCAGCCGAGCGATGCGAGGCGGGCGCATCGACGCCGCAGTGGGCGCCGGGCGATCGTGGTTTGTAGTTCTTGGGGCAGGGCTTGCACCACCACCATCGCTAAGTCGTCAGTTGCGGTGAGCTCGACAGGCTTGGTGGTGGTGGTCTCTGTGGTATCTGTCGTATCGGGTGCAGAATCTGCACCCCTGGCTGCAAAATCTGCACCCCTGAGCGCAGAATCTGCACCCCTGGCGTCGCCATCAGAGTCCCCCAGGGGTGCAGCATCTGCACCCCTGGGGAGCGTTGGCGCATACCTCGGGCACCTGTGCTGCCGGGCCTTCTCCACCAGCACCAGCCACCCCTGATCCTGCAACTCACGAAGCGCATACTGCGCCGTACGCCTCGAAACCCCCATCTCCGAAGCAAGCAGCGCAAGTTCCACCCAAACCACCATGCCTTCCCGCGGCCACCAGTCAGCGATAATCAAAGCCGCATGACGGGTACGCGACGACAAACCCGACGCCTTCACTCCGTCCCGCCACCGCGCCCGCCGATCCAAAGTCACGCAGCACTCACCCACCTCACGACGCCACCCCGCCCAACCACCGGCCGCCCCACCGGCCCGCACCCACGCAGGCGCATCTCACGCTCCTCATCCACCAACGCCTGCCGCCTCGCCCGGACCACAGCCGGGTCCTCCACCGGCAGACCGGCAAGGATGTACCGGGCCAGGCCGAGAGTCCGGGCCACGCTGAACCCGCCCGTCTCCCGGGCGTGGACGTCCGCCAGCGCGGCCCGGTAGCCCTCGACGTACGCCTCCTCGGGCGTCACGACCCGGCCGCCTTCCGCGCGAGCCGCAGGGCCCGCTCGGCCTCGTCGTCCGGGCCCCACGGTTTCGCCCGGGAGACCAGCGGGTCACCGCCCGTGCATCCCTCGCTCCAGCGGGCGTGCCGGTCGCCGTCGTTGCGGCACAGACAGATGTACTGGCGGCGGGGCTTCATTGCCGCTAGTAGGTCGAGGAGGTCGAGCTGACCCTCGATCACTGTGTCCGCTAGGGGCCTCATGCCGCGGCCTCCAGCCCGAGGTACTGGGCGCGAGCCCGCGCGAGGTCCCCTACGCCGAGAGCGGCGAGGCAGTGCGCTGCCAGCATCGGCGGCACGCAGTCGCCGATCTGCTGCGGGATGTCACCCGAGCGCTCACCGTGCCAGGGATAGGTGGCGGGGAAAGTCTGTAGCGCGGCGGCCTCAGCAACCGAAACCTTCTCGACACCATCCCATTTGAACCGGTCGATCTTCCCGGTGACGGTTGCGGCCGGCTGGTCCCAGCGCCGCAACCCGCGCTTGGCTGGGTCACCGCCCGTGCCGTAGTTCGACCGGAGCGTCTGCCCGACACGGTGCGGAAGAACATCACCGATCGTCAGCCACGACTCCAGGCCCGCGTCGAGGCGGCCCGGGTTACGGGGGTCGTAACGGGACCGGACAGGCTCCGGCGCCGCGACAGCCCGCACCCGTGAGGCCAGCAGCACGGCGCGGCGGCGGGACTGCGGCACATCGAACTGCTCGGCCTGGAGTACCCCGGTCCACACCGAGTAGCCGTGCTCGCGGAGCGCCGCACCGCTCGCCTCCCACAGGGGCAGGACAGATTCAGCTTGCTCCCAGGCCATCCACTCGGGCCGCAAGTGCAGGGCCCAACGCAGCGGCTCCAGGACCAGCACCGACCGCAGGTCGCCGGTGGTGGTCCGGACGTAGCGGCGGGGGTCGCGCCCTGCGGTGATCTCTCGGATCGCCCACAGCAGGAGATCCATGAACCGGCGGCCCGGAGCGCCCCCGGCCGCCGAAAAAGTCTGGCACGGCGGCGACCCGAACATGCCGTACAGCTGCTCCGTGATTGCCTCGACGGGCATCTGAGACAGGTCCGCGACCACCCTGGCGAGCCCGGCCAGTCGTGCGGTGGTCGCGGCCAGCGGCGCCCACTCCCAGCCAAGCCCGAGCCGGTGGTCAAGGCCAAGGTAGCTCGCCCCGACCTCCCACCCTCCGGCGCCGGCGAACAGGTCGTGGACGGCGCGCAGGTCTGTCGCGGTCTGATCCTGGATGCTCATGCTGCGGTGTCCTCGCCCGCGACGGGGCGGAGGGTGATGGCCTCCAGGAGGCCGAGTCGCTCGGCCTGGCGGAGGACTTTCCGGAGGTAGGCCGGGGCGATGTTGAGGCGCCGGGCGATGCCCTCCAGGTGGTCGGAGTACGCGAGCAGTTCGATGTCTTCGATCAGCTGCGCTTTGGTGCGGCAGGGCATTCCGGCGCGGCTTTTGCGTGGGGGGTTGTCCGTGCCGCCGGTAGTCTGTTGGTTAGGCATCGTGACCTCCAGATAGGTCGTCGGGCTATTCGGTTTCCTGCGTGCGCCCTCGGGGGCCCCGGGACCGGAGCTCTCCCCACTGCTCGCTACAGCGGGGAGAAGTGCGCGCGCTGGAGGTTTGCACGCTACCGCAAGTAGCGTCCAGAACACTGCGATGGGCGCGGATCCAGGATCGGATCCGCGCCCATCAGGGTTACAGGAGAGGGCCGGGTATCCCGGCCACGAGGAGCCTCGCCGCCGGGCTGACCCGGGCGCCGGAATTGAGGACGCCATGCCAGTGCCCGGCCGGGATGACGCAGTACCCGGCACCGCACCACGGGCACGTCCACGTCAACACGAGCCGGGCCCCCAACGCGATCACGTCAAACCCGATGGCCGGGCCGGCGTAAGGGCAACCACAGCCCAAGCAGTCCGCCACGATCTCGGTCACCGTTGAGCCTCCAATTCCTCTATCTCAAGCCGGATTTCAGTGGGCCCTTTCTCTGGAACCCGGCGGAGATCGGGGCCGGTGAGATGCTTGTCATCGTCGTCCGGGAGCAGGCCAGCATCGACGAGGCCATCCATGATGGCTTTGACCGTTGGGGCGAGGTTCCCGACGTCGCGGCGGTGGCCAGTCGGGAACCGGAACTGTGCGACGATCCGGGCGCGTTCCATGGGGACGACAGTCCCGGCCTGGAGTGCGGCCCGTGTCGTGTACATCGCGAGTTCCCGCCAGAACCTCGTGCGTTCGGCCTTCCGCCGCCAGTGCATCCGGTGGTTCGCGTTCAGCAACGCATGCGGGTCTATCACGGGGATCGTGAGCGTGTAGATGGTCACACGAGGGTCCTGTTCCGCGCCGCCCGGCGCCTTCGCAGGATTCGTTCGAGGGCGGTTTCCCCGCCCCTGACACCCCAGGTCACGGACGCCACGTTCTCGGTGGCGTCGGCGTCGTCCCTGCACTCCAGCCGGACAGGGCAGTCAGCGCACGCCATCAGGGCCTCTTCGGTCATCTCGTCTTTGACATGCGTTGGGCGGCCGACCTTCTCAGAGAAAAACAGCTCGGGGTCCATGCCGAGACACTCGGCGTCCTCACGCCAGTCGCTCACGATCCCACCGCCGACGCTGAGGCCGCGAGCTCGACCATAACCGTGTTGATGTCGGTCGTGGTCAGCTCTTTCGAGGACCGGATGGTGCGGTGCAGGATCCCGGACAGGTACTCGATCTTGTCGTCCCTGGTCCGGTAGCCGGCGCGGGTCAAGGTGGCGTGGAGCGCTGTGCGATGCGCCCGAGACGCGACGATCATGAGCCCATCACCGCCCGGTACTGAGCCAGCGCCCACCGGCAGTCACCGAGAGCCGTGTGCCGATCGAAAGCATCCGGGTCGACACCGATCGCGCGGCTGACCGCGCTCGAATCCCACGGGAAATCGGGGAGATTCAGTCCGGCATCCAGGTCACCTCGACTGGCACGGCCAGCGAGATAACCGACCGCGAGAGCTTCCACGCACACGGGCCGGTAGTGCCACGGCAGGGCAGCCCGTCGAGTGGACCAGCGCCCTTCGTCGTACCGGTAGCGGGTGTCCCTGGTCGAGAACATCTTCGCGATGTGGCCGACGTCGAAGGTCGGATTGCAGGCCATGAGAACGGGTTTCCCTGAGAAGATCGGCGCAGACCATTCCGGGAACTCGTCCCAGTTCCGGGCTGCGGCGGCGTCGTATCGGGCCTCGTAGTCGGCCCGGAATTCCGGTGGGAGCAGGTCGATCCGGTCGGGCAGGTGGTCGCTGATGAATGTCTGGTACTCGGCCGTGTGTCCGTCTGGGTCGACACGGATCGCGGCGAACTCCCACGCGTGGTCGTAGAACCGGTCGAGGCCGGTCGTTTCGCAATCCACGAGCACGATCGGGCTGTTCACTGGTCGCCTCCGTTCCAGCCGGGCTCCATGGTCGGGTCGTACTCGTTCGGGTCTTGAGCGGTAGGAGCCGGTACAGGCTTGCGCGGCTCTGGAACAGCCCCCTGAAGATCCGTCAGCTTGACGCCAGCATCCGTCTCAAAGACATCCTCCTTACGCAGCTCTCCGTTCGTCAGCGATTTGAACAACACCGTCAGCTGCGCCACGTCGTGCTCGTCCCACTGGGCCGAAGACCGCCCCCGCTGGTCGGCGAGCTGCTGCTCAGTGACCTGGAAGTTCTTCGAGAATGCGTCGATTGCTCCGGCGATCCGCTGCGGCAGCGGCTTCCCGCCACCCTCACGAAGAGTCTTGTTGCACAGATCGACCGCTTCGTCGACGAACCACGACGGCAAGATCGCGAAGATCATGGCCCTGGCGCGCCGGGCACCATTGTTCGCGTTCGACTCGTAGATATCCCGCATGTCGGTGAGCTGCTTGACGCCGGTCTTGGTGTCCCGCTTATGCGGGACCACGAACGTCGTTTCGCTGCGGGCGTTGGTTTGGAGATCCCATGCCACAGCCTGCATTTCGGACTCACCCTTGATGTCGTCGCGCCTCAGCTCCTTGATCCCGAACTGACAGTTTCCCCAGATCCGGGCCAGCTCCCTCGCCAAGTGCACCGACGGTCCGGTGACCGCCTGTCCTCCCCGCTTATAGCTGTAGAACGCACGGTTCGCGAGCGATTCCATGCGGCACACGTCGCGCATCTCGCGGATCGCGGCCTGGATGTCTCGGGGCCGCTGCTGAGCGACAACGACGGCCGCCTGCACTTCAGCGACGGCTCGGGATTGCTCGACGGCAGTGGCCTGGCCGATGAAAGATGGTGCCGGCGCGCCATTCACGTTCTGGATGCGGTCAAGTTCAACATTCATGGTCAGTCCACCTCGGGGTGCTGGTAGGCGATGTAGCCGGGGGTTTCAGCGGTGACGAGGTCCGGCGTATACCCGGGCCATGGGTTGTCCCAGCCGTGCGCGGCGAGACATTCGGCGTAGGTCGTCAGCGCCTGGTGGCGCAAGTAGTTCCCGATCGCGACGCCCTTGGCGTCGAATCTGATCTGGTTGACGAGGTAAGGGGCGGTTTTTTCCTGGATGAGGAAGATGAATTCGATGTCGCTGGCGAGGCCGAGGGCGTAGGCGCCAGCTACATACTGGGCGCGCTGGATGTGGTAGCCCCAGTCGTAGGCCTTCTTGATCCACTTGTCGGGATCGGCGCAGTCCGCTGTCTTGTAATCCACAAGGAACAGCCGTCCGTCGATCTCCGGCTTGCGGAGGTAGTCGACCAGACCCCGGCACCAGACGCCCGTGTCGGGGTCCTGCCAGATCATTGTCTGCTCAGGCAGGCCGGCCCCCGGATGCAGGAGCGTCGACGCCCAAGGCGACGACCAGAGCGCTTCTTTCATAGCCTTGATCGTTTCGAGCTCGTCTTCGCTGACGACGATCTTTCCTTCGGCGCGGGCGGCATCAGCATCGGCCTTGATCGCCTTGCCTTCCTTGGTTCGGCCGTCGGCCCTCGGGAAGGCGACTACCTCCGCTCCGCGTCCGAGGATCAGGGTGTGGGTGCCGCTGCCGAAGTTCTGCGATTCGGACGGTTTCTGGATGCCGGCTTTCTTCCAGGCCTGGAAGTGCGCAGGCCGGTTCGGTGGGATGAGGTGCTTGATGCCGGTGGCGGACAGGGACCCGCCGGCTACAGGGTCGCGAAGGTAGTCGGCTTCGTTGAGGTCGTAGACGCCGGGCTGGGTGATTTGGAGGCGCTGTCGTTGTCCGGGGATCCGGGCGCTCACGAGATCACCTCCAGGTGTGTCAGGTAGATCCCGCCCGGGTATCCGTCGACCATGACGACTGGGGCGCCGGACGGCAGGGTCCAGGCTTCGGATCGGGTGGTCGATTCGAAGCCCTCGCCTTCCCTGGTCCAGGGCCAGTAGCGGACCCTTGTGCCTACCGGGTTTTCGGCGTTCCACTGGGCAGCGCTCACTTGGCCACCTCCGGGTACCAGCGGTCGAGGATGCGCTCCGCTTCGGCTTGGATGTCGGGGGTAGCCATGGTGCCGCCCCGGTTCAGAAGTGGTCGGTAGATGGAGTTGATGCTCACTGGTCCTCACTCGCCAGCAGTTCCACGAAGTCGGTGATGTGCTCCGGCTTATGGCTGTTCAGGTCACGGATCGCCGTTTGGGACATCCAGAAACTGAAGTCGCCGTCCACGCAGAGCATGACCCGCACGCCCTTGACGCCTCGGACGGTGGCGGTGCCGACCGTGCCGGGAGCGGTGGGAAGGGGCTTGATCTCGCGAGTGACAGTGGCGATGAAGCCCGGCATGATGCTGGCGAGTCGGACGCTGTCGTGGTTGATCAGGACGTGCAGTGTCCCAGTACCTGCGTCCCGCAGGATCTCTCGCCTGATGGTTATCCAGTCCCCCTCGCGCATCTCGCTCAGCGGCACCTCGCGGACCTCTGGCGTCGGGGACGGCTTGGGTTCTTCGGTGGGCTGGTCCGCCCATGTCAGCGTGACGCCCTGATCGAGGATCGTTGAGCGATGCGGCTCGGGATCGTGGTTCTCGTAGAGGACGCAGCCCACGGCATTCGACACCCAAGGATGTGGAGCCGCGCAACGACCGCGCTCTGTCTCTTCGGCGGGTTGGTCGGGCAGGGAGACGAGGATCAGGGTCCTGTCGCCATCCAGGCGGAGGCCATCCCACTCCAGGGGCGGCCAATGGCTTGACCGTGATCCGTCCGAGTTGATGGGTTCCCATTCCCGATTCTTGCGCCGCCAACAGGATCTACTGTCCGCGATCCGGACCACCGATCCCACGGGCGGCTCGCCCATCTCCTCGGTGACCACCTCCCCCACCTGCCAGACGGGGGCAACCTCGATGGCCTGTACGCACCTGCCATCAGGGAACTGCACCTGAAGCCAGGTAGGGAAGACGTGGGCAGCCAGCCCGATCTTCCCGACGTAGCTGTCGTCGCTCCGGTCCTTCACTGCGACTACGCGGACCTTCTGACCGGGCTGGGGGATGAAGGTCATGCCGCTCCCCCGATCGGCTCGACCGCGACCAGCCGCACAGGGTCGCCATGCCACACGCAAGCCGCGCCCACCCGGTCGGTACCCATCACCAGATGCCCCTCACAAATCAGGCGGGTGCCCTCCATCCCGCACTCAGACACCGCGATCACCCGGTAAACGGCCCGGCTCGTGCAATCACTGACCTCACCCGTCGAGATCCGGCGCGTGAACCCCTCACAGGCGAGGGCTTCGGTCGCCGCGACCGCTTCGCCGATCTCTGCGATGACGGCGGTCATCGTCCGCTCCGGTCCGTGATGACCCCGGCAGCCTCGGCCACCGCGATCAGGTCGTCCGTGGTCGCGGTCTCGACCTGGCGGCGGTCGGCCAGACGCTCGAACGGGTCAGCGCCAGCGGGGTCTGCGGGGAGGGCATCGCCCGCACGATGACGGGGCTGGTTCCTGCGCTTGGAGAAGAAGCTCAACACGATCTACGCTCCAGTCGGTTGGTTGGTGGCGGTCCCGGGCTTCGAGGTGCGGGGCCGCTGCTTGTTTTGGTGGGCTACTCCTGGCGGAGTTCCTGTGCCCCTATCGGTGGTTTCTGTACCTCCATCGGGGGCGCGAGCAAGTCCGTGGTGAAGACGTCATCGACCCCCAGGTATGGCGGGCCGAGCCGGTCGAGGATCCGCTCTGCGACGTCACGGCTGACCCGGCTGCGGCCACCGACCAGGCCCTTCACGTGGGACTCGCTGACTCCGGCGTGCGCGGCTATGACCGCCCACGTGATCGGGCCGAGGCGCCGCCCCTCGGACCGAGCGGCAACGAGGGCCCGGAATGCCAGCGGGTCACAAAGCCGAAAGCTGGGCGCCCTCGGCAGCAGGGGATCTTTCATGCCCCTGATAGTAGTTTGCAAACTTCCCCGAGTCAACGGTTCAGTGACCCTAATGATTGGCGCGTCACCCCAGTTCAGAGGCCAAATGGCCCCAACTCGGTGCACCATCCGCTGTATGGTCGCCCGAGGCAACACGGGGAGCCTTGAGACCACCAGGCTTGCACCGACAACCAGCAACAAAGGATGATCCCGCCATGACGGACAAGGCAGACGAAGGCACCAGTGCGCCCCCAGCAGCAGGCGCCCTCGCCCGACTCCTCCGCGCGGAACTCGACCGCATGAACATCGACGGCGCCGACCGGGGCCCCACATGGATAGCCCGCTCCCTCGTCGACCCCCTAACCGGACAGCACCTCTACGAGAACGCCGAGTCCGGGAAGGTCTTCTGCCGCCAGCTCCTCACACGGCCACGCACCGACAAAGAGGGCGACCTGAAGTGGCCCACCCTCCGCGCCCTCGCCGCGCTCTTCGCCCTACCCGTCTCGACCGTGCGTGACGCCGTCGCACAGGACATGGCCGGCTACGACGGGCGGCAGACTGTCGGCTGGCCACACTTCGTCCATCCCAAGGCCGCCGAACTGGGGGCCAAGGGACGGGCATTCCTGCGCCAGGCATCGGAGTATGCAGTGCGGGATGAAGGGCTGATCTAAGGGCACGCAGAGGGCACACCATAAAGCTCCAAGATGGTCACTAGCGATACAAGATGAAACAAGATAATCCGAGGTCAGACGGCCTTTGAGGCCATCACGGCAGGTCCCGACGTCCCCGGCGCAGAACCACACCTTCCGCGACCACTACCTGGATCTCGACCTGGACCTGTCCGACGTGGTGTTCCTGGCCACGGCGAACGTGCTGGAGACCATCCCGTCGGCGCTGCTGGACCGGATGGAGGTGGTGCGGCTGGACGGCTACACCGAGCGGGAGAAGGTCGCGATCGCCCGGGACCACCTGATGGCCCGTCAGCTGGAGCGGGCCGGGCTGACCGGTGAGGACGTGACGATCGACGACGAGGCGCTGCGCCGCCTCGCGGCCGAGTACACCCACGAGGCCGGCGTGCGGCAGCTGGAACGGTCCCTGGCCCGCATCCTGCGCAAGGTCACCACCGAGCTGGAGGACGCCTCCGGGCCCGACGGCTCCCCGGGGTCGCCCCGGGTCGTGGTCGGGAAGGACGAGGTGGCCGGGTACCTCGGCCGTCCCCGGTTCACCCCGGAGTCGGCCGAGCGCACGGCGGTGCCCGGCGTGGCGACCGGCCTGGCCGTGACCGGCGCCGGCGGTGACGTGCTGTTCGTGGAGGCGGCCGCGATGGAGGGCGAGCCCGGCCTCCAGCTGACCGGCCAGCTCGGCGACGTGATGAAGGAGTCGGCCCAGATCGCCCTCAGCCACCTGCGGGCGAACGCGCAGCGGCTCGGGGTGCCGGTGGACGACCTGGCGCACCGCCGGATCCACGTGCACTTCCCGGCCGGTGCGGTGCCCAAGGACGGCCCGAGCGCGGGCGTCACGCTGACCACCGCGCTGGCCTCGCTGCTGACCGGGCGGCCGGTGCGGGCCGAGGTCGGGATGACCGGTGAGGTGTCCCTGACCGGGCGGGTGCTGCCGATCGGCGGGGTCAAGCAGAAGCTGCTGGCCGCGCACCGGGCGGGCCTGACCGAGGTGATCATCCCGGCCCGCAACGGCCCGGACCTGGACGACCTGCCGCAGGACGTGCTGGCGCAGCTGGTCGTGCACCAGGTCAGCGACGTCGGCGACGTGCTGCGGATCGCCCTGGAGCCGGCCGCCGCGACGCAGCACACGACGCGGCCGGAGGTGCGGCGGCAGCAGGTCGCCTGACCTCCCGGGCCCGGTCAGGACACGGCCGGGTCACCCCGGTAGGCCGAAAGTCCCATCCCCGAGCTGATGCCGTTCGCCGTGAGCTGTTATTTTCACGGCGAACGGACGGCTCCCGCGGATAAGGACGAGGTGGACGCGCTCCCCCAGCCCAGCGCCACCAGGGTGCGGCAGATCGTCGCCGTGGCGCTCAGCCGCACGGTGCTCCTCACCCGGGCCGCGGTCTGCCTGACCACCGCCGTGGTCGGCCTGCTGGTGCACAGCGACGGCGTGGTCTCGGCCGCGCTCGTCGTGGTGCTCCTGCTGTCCACGGCGGCCGGGGTGGCCGCGCTGCCGCGCTGGCCCACCCTGGTGCGTTCCCCCGTGCCACTGCTGTCGGCCGACGCCGTGCTGGTGCTGGCCGTGCTCGGGCTGAGCCGGGGCGGCCTGACCTACTTCGCGTTCGCGGCCGGGTCGGCGGCGCTGGCCGGGGCCGCGCTGGGGTTCGCCGCGATCCCGCTGTGGGCCGCGCAGACCGTGCAGGGCCTGGTGGTGTGCGCGGTGCTGCTGAACACCGCCGACCCCGGTGACGCGCTGGCCGGGTTCCTGCTGGCCGCACCGCCGGCCGCGGTGCTGGCCGGGATCGGCACGGTGCTGGCCCGGCGGGTGCTGATCCGGCAGATGAGCCGCACCGTGCGGCTGATCACCGACGCGCAGCGCTCGGCGGCCGCGGCCGAGCGGGCCCGGCTGGCCCGGGAGCTGCACGACTCGGTCGCCAAGACGCTGCGGGCGATGTCGCTGGCGGCCGTGGCCCTGCCGGGGTCGCTGCGCCGGCAGCCGGCGCTGGCCGAGCAGCTGGCCGGGGTGATCTCGCAGGGCGCGACCGCCGCCAGCCAGGAGGCCCGGCAGCTGATCGACGGCATGCGCCTGGACGCCCCGGACGAGGACTTCGCCACCACCCTGCGCCGGGTCTGCGCGCTCTGGTCGGCGGAGACCGGGATCAGCGCCACCGCCACGGTCGGCCCGGTCGAGCCGCCGGTGGCCGTGCGCTACGAACTGGCCCGGATCGCCGGCGAGGCCCTGGTCAACGTGCACCGGCACGCCGCCGCCACCCGGGTCGGGGTGACCGTGTCCGAGCGTGGGCGGGGCCTGGTGATGACGGTCCGCGACAACGGCCGCGGGTTCGACGCCCCCTACGGCGAGGACCCGGCGGCGCTCCAGCAGCTCCAGCACCGCGGCCACGCCGGTATCGTCGGCATGATGGAACGGGCACGCACGATCGGCGGCACCCTCACCGTGGAGTCGGAACCCGGCCTGGGCACCCTGATCCGGGTGCGGGTGCCGGTGCTGTGAGCGGCTGGCACCCCGACGACACCGTCGCCTGGCTGACGGCGGGATCCCCGTCCGCCGAGCCGGCGCCGCAGCGGATCACCGTGCTCCTGGTCGACGACAACCCGACGATCCGGGCCACGCTGCGTCCCCTGCTGGAGGCCGACGGGCGGATCAGCGTGGTCGGCGAGGCGGGCAACGGGGCGGCCGGGCTGAGCGAGGCCCGGCGGCTGCGCCCGCGGGTCACCGTGCTCGACCACCAGATGCCGGTGGCCGACGGCCTGTCGGTGGTCGAAGACATCGCCCGCTACAGCAACGTGCTCGTGCTGACCAGCAACGACAGCGAGGACATCATCGGCCCGATGCTGCGCGGCGGGGCCCGCGGCTACCTGGTGTACGGCCGGTTCGACCCGGCCGACCTGGTGGCCGCCGTGCGGTCGGTGGCCGCCGGACGGGGCTGGCTGATCCCGGAGGCGGCCTCGGTCGCCACCGGCGCGGTACGCGACGCCTACGCCCGCGAGCGCGCCGCCGGTGCCCGGCACGGCAACCTGCGCCGGGCCCGCCGGGCGTTCGGGCTGAGCGGGCGCGAGATCGAGGTGCTGGAGCTGGTCGGCGACGGCCTGTCGAACGCCGCGGTCGCCGCGCAGCTGGGCCTGTCGGAGAAGACCGTGAAGAACCACCTGAGCAAGATCTTCGGCAAGCTCGACGTGACCAGCCGCACCGAGGCGCTGGCCCGCTGGCACGGCTGGCGGTAGGCGTGGCAGCCCGTTCCCGGCCCCCCGCCGTCCGCCGTTCGCCCTGGTGGGGCGTCGGGCTGCTGTCGCTGGCGGTGGCCGCGTCGTCGTTCGCGGTGCCCGCCCTTCTGCCGGGCGGAGGTTCACCGGTGGACGGCGAGGGCCGCGCGGCCGCGTCGTCGTCCACCATCACGTCGCCCGCCGCACCGACCGCCACGGTGCCGGTGACCACCCCCGCGACCACCACCGCCACCCCCGCCGCCACCACCCCGGAGGTCACGACCCCGGAGGCCACCCCGGAGACGACCACCCGGAGTCCCACGCCCGAGCCGTCTTTCGAGGCGATGACGATCAACCCGTGGGCGAAGAAGTACGAGAGCTCGGGGATCGCGGTGATCGACTGCCCGACCTGTGCGAGCGGCCGGCGGGTGCAGTACCTGGGGCAGGGACACTACGTGATCGTGCGGCTCGCCGACGTGCCGGTGGCCGGGCGGCGCACCA
The DNA here is from genome assembly GCF_018499875.1 of Kineosporia corallincola. Taxonomy (GTDB): domain Bacteria; phylum Actinomycetota; class Actinomycetes; order Actinomycetales; family Kineosporiaceae; genus Kineosporia; species Kineosporia corallincola. Next base: position 14,843 of record NZ_JAHBAY010000012.1, read on the forward strand.
TGACGGTGATCTACACCTGCGCCTGCGACGACGACCCGCGTGACCTGGACGTGATGGTGAACTCCGACCCGGTGCGCACTTTCACCGTGAAGGGCGCGAAGAGCTGGGAGACCCCGGCCCGGTTCAGCATGAGGATCCGGCTGGAGAAGGGTGCGAACGTGATCCGCTTCTCCAACCAGGACGACCCGGCACCCGACCTGGACCAGATCCTGATCCGCTGATGCCCGGTTTCCGGGGCCGGTCGGCGAGGATGGCGGCATGCGGATCTGTGTGCGACGGCGGCCGTCCTGTTCCTGCGGGGTCCCGGCCCTCCTGACCGGCGGGGTGTCGTGGGGGTCCCGCTGAGCGGCCTGCTCCCCACCGCCGCCGCGGCGCTGGAGCGGTCCCTGCCGATCAGTGACACGATTCCGGTTCTGCTGCAACGACTCACCGCCGCCGGGTCGGGTGTGCTGGTGTCGCCGCCGGGCACCGGCAAGACCACCCTGGTGCCGCTCGCGCTCGCGGACGCCGTGGCCTCGTCCGGCGGCACCGGCGCCGGACGGGTGCTGGTGGCCGAGCCGCGCCGGGTGGCGGCCCGGGCGGCCGCGCGGCGGATGGCCTGGCTGCTGGGCGAGGAGGTCGGCGGGAGCGTCGGTTACGCGGTGCGGGGAGAGCGGCGGGTGGGCCCGCGCACCCGGGTCGAGGTGGTCACGACCGGTCTGCTGGTGCGCCGGATGCTGGCGGACGCCGAACTGCCCGGCACCGCCGCGATCCTCCTGGACGAGTGCCACGAACGTCATCTCGACACCGACCTGGCCCTGGCGTTCGCCACCGAGGCCCGCGCCGCCCTGCGCCCGGACCTGCTGCTGCTGGCCGCCTCGGCGACCGCCGACAGCGACCGGCTGGCCGCGCTGCTGGGTGACGGGGCGACGCCGGCCCCGGTGATCGGGGCGGACGCACCGCTGTTCCCGGTGGAGCCCTTCTGGTGCCCGCCGGCCGGGCCGGTCGACCCGCCGCACGGGCTGCGGGTGGACCCGCGGCTGCTCGACCACGTCGCCTCGGTGGTACGCCGGGCCCTCGCCGAGGCACCCGGTGACGTGCTGGTGTTCCTGCCCGGGGCCGGTGAGATCGAGGGGGTGGCGCGGCGGCTGGGTGGCGCGGGTGGGCCGGACGGTCCGGGCGCCCGGGTGCTGCGGCTGCACGGGCGGATGAGCGGGCGGGACCAGGACGCGGCGTTGCAGGGGCCGGGCGGTCCGGGCGGTCCGGGCAGTCCGGGCGGGCGGCGGGTGGTGCTGGCGACCTCGGTGGCCGAGAGCAGCCTGACCGTGCCCGGGGTGCGGATCGTGGTGGACGCAGGCCTGGCCCGGGTGCCGCGCACCGACCTGGCGCGGGGCCTGAGCGGGCTGGCGACGGTGCGGGTGTCGCGGGCCTCGGCGCACCAGCGCGCGGGGCGCGCCGGGCGGGAGGCGCCGGGCCGGGTGTACCGCTGCTGGGCGCAGGCCGAGCACGACCGGCTGGCAGCACATCCCGAGCCGGAGGTGGCCGTCGCCGACCTGACCGGTTTCGCGTTGTCGCTGGCGGTGTGGGGCTCGCCCGACCCGGCGTCGCTGCCCCTGCCCTCGCAGCCCCCGGCGGCCGCGATGACGGTGGCCCGGCGCACCCTGGAGACCATCGGCGCGGTGGACGACGGCGGCCGGGTCACCGCGCACGGCACCCGGATCGCCTCGGCCGGCGTGCATCCCCGCCTGGCCCGGGCCCTGATCGACGGCGCCGGCCTGGTCGGGGACCGGCGGGCGGCGGAGATCGTCGCGCTGCTGGCCGACGACTCGCTGGCCGGCGGCACCGACGACCTGGGCGCGGCCTGGCGCCGGCTGCGGCGCGGCGGCGATCCGCTCGCGGCCCGCTGGAAGGACGAGGTGCGGCGGCTGCGCTCCGCGGTGCCGGTGGGTGTGCCGGTGGGTGCGGCGACACCGGCGGGAACGGGTGGGGGCACCAGCCCGGGCGGCGCGGGCTCGGGCTCGGGCGGCGCAGGCTCGGGCTCGGGCTCGGGCTCGGGCGGCGCAGGCTCGGGCTCGGGCGGCGCAGGCTCAGTTTCGGGCGGCGCAGGCTCGGGCGGCGCACGTTCGGGCGGCGCGGGCTCACCCGGCACCCCGGCGGGGCTCCCGGACGACCTGGCCGCCGGGCTGGTCACCGGGCTGGCCTTTCCCGAGCGGTTGGCCCGGTTGCGGCGTACCGGGGGCTACCTGATGTCGGGTGGGACGGGGGCGGAGCTGTCCGGCGGGTCCGGCCTGACCGGGATCGGCTGGCTGGCGGTCGCGGTGGCCCAGCGGCAGGCCGGGGCGCAGGCCGCGCGGGTGCGGCTGGCCGCGGCGATCGACGAGGCCACCGCCCTGGAGGCCGGGTCCGGGCTGTTACGCACCACCGACGAGGTGACCTGGGAGAACGGCGACGTGGTGGCCCGGCAACGGGACCTGCTCGGCGCGATCGTGCTGGCCGAGCGCCCGCTGCCGCGCCCGGCCCCGCACCTGGTGCAGGCCGCCCTGCGCGAGGGGCTGGAGAAGGAGGGGCTCGGCCTGCTCCGCTGGACCCCCGCCGCCACGCACCTGCGGGCCCGGCTGGCGTTGCTGCACCGTGCCTTCCGGGCCCCGGCGAGCCCCGGTCAGGCCACTGAGCAGGTCACCCAGCAGGCCACCGACCCGGCCACCGGCGTCACCTGGCCCGACGTCTCCGACGCCGCCCTGCTGTCGCGCGCGCAGGAGTGGCTCACCACCGCCCGCCGCCGCTCCGACCTCCAGCGGGTGGACCTGGTGCAGGTGCTGCGCGGCCTCCTCGACCACCGCGCGCTGCGGCAGCTGGATGAGCTGGCGCCGGAGCGGATCGTCGTCCCCAGTTCGTCGTCCCTCGCCCTGACCTACTCGACCGACCCGCTCGACCCGGCCGACCCGGTGCTGGCGGTGAAGCTCCAGGAGGTGTTCGGCTGGGGCACCGCACCCCGGATCGCCGGGGGCCGGGTGCCGGTGGTGCTGCACCTGCTCTCCCCCGCGGGCCGGCCGCTGGCGGTGACCGCCGACCTGGAGTCGTTCTGGCGCAACGCCTATCCGGGTGTGCGGTCGGAGATGCGGGGGCGCTACCCGAAGCACCCGTGGCCCGACGACCCGACCACCGCCGTCGCCACCCGCCGCACCAGGAACGCGGCGCACCGGTGACCGGGCGGTCAATTCGTTCGACTCACCAAAACCCGAGGAGTAAGGTGCCCCCTCGTGTCTGCCTCCGTTGATGACGTCCTGGGCTCGGAACAAGAATATCTCGCGCGGGCCCGCACCGACCTGGAAGCGATGCGCCAGCAGGTGCTTTCGCTGGAGGTGCAGGGTGGTGACGAGGTCTCGGCGGAGTACCTGAGCGCGGCGCTCTGGCACCGCGCGCAGGCCCTGATCGACGACCCGGGCACCACGCTGTTCTTCGGGCGCACCGACCACGACAACGGCAACCGCTGGTACATCGGGCGGCGCCACGTGGCCGACGCGAAGGGCGACCCGGTGGTGATCGACTGGCGCGCCGAGGTGTCCAAGGCGTTCTACCAGGCCAGTCGCAACGACCGGATGGGTGTGCTGAAGCGGCGCCGGTTCGGCATCGAGCGCGGCGAGATCACCGCCTACGAGGACGAGCAGCTCACCGACCCGGCCCCGGCCGGCGACGCGAAGAGCCAGATCCTGGCGCACGAGATCGAGCGGCCGCGCGCCGGGCCGATGCGCGACATCGTCGCCACCATCCAGCCCGAGCAGGACGTCATCGTCCGCGCCGACGTGGACACCTCGGTGTGTATCCAGGGGGCGCCCGGCACCGGGAAGACGGCCGTCGGACTGCACCGCGCGGCCTGGCTGCTGTATGCGTTCCGCGAGCGCCTGGCCCGCACCGGGGTGCTGGTGGTCGGGCCGAACGAGTCGTTCCTGGAGCACGTCAACGCGGTGCTGCCGAGCCTGGGCGAGGCGCAGGTGCGGCACGCCACGGTCGAGCAGCTGGTGATCACCTCGCCCGGCGGAGCCGAGACCCTGCTCACCGTGCGGGGTTCCGACACCCCGGCGGTGACCGGGCTGAAGGGCGACGCCCGGATGGCCGAGGTGCTGCGCCGGGCGGTCTGGTCGTCGGTGACCACGCCCACCGAGCCGATGATGCTGCCGCGCGGGTCGCGGCGCTGGCGGGTTCCGGCCTACCAGCTGGCCGGGATCGTCGACGAGCTGCGCAACCGGGGCGTGCGGTACGCGGCGGCGAAGGACATGCTGCCGCAACGGATCGCGCACGCCGTGCTGGTGCTGATGGAGGAGGCCGGGGACTCCCCCGACGACCGGGTGCAGGACGCGGTGGCCCGCAGCCGTGAGGTGAAGCGGTACGCCGACGCGGTGTGGCCGGCGGTGGACCCGAAAAAGCTTCTGCACAAGCTGCTCTCCGACCCGGAGGTGCTGGCCCGGCACGCCGGCGGGATCCTGGACGCCGACGAGCAGAAGATGCTGCTGTGGGAGAAGCCGCCGCGCACGGCCGGTTCCGCGCGATGGAGCCCGGCCGACGCGGTGCTGCTGGACGAGCTGACCGACCTGACCCGGCGCCCGGCCAGCATGGGCCACGTGGTGCTGGACGAGGCACAGGACCTGTCGCCGATGCAGCTGCGGGCGGTGGGGCGGCGGTGCACGGCCGGTTCGATGACGGTGCTGGGCGACATCGCGCAGGGCACCACGCCGTGGGCCACCCCGTCGTGGGAGGTGACGCTGGAGCACCTGGGGCACAGCGGCGCCGTGATCGACGAGCTGGACCGCGGTTTCCGCGTGCCCGACGCCGTGATCCGTTACGCGGCACGGCTTCTGCCGTCGATCGCGCCGGGCCTGAACGCGCCGACGTCGGTGCGTGACTCGCCGGGCAGCCTGCGCCTGGTGACCAGCGCGAGCGCCGAGGACCGCTGGGCCGACGTGGAGTCCGCGGTGCGGCGCGACCTGGCCGAGCTCGGCTCGATCGGCCTGATCGTGCCGGACTCGCTGGTGCCGGAGGCGGCCCGGCGGCTGCGTGAGGCGGGCATCGAGCACGCGGTGCTCGGGCAGCACGGCGCCGAGCTCGACTCCGCCGCGACCGAGAACGCGACCGAGAACGCGACAACGGTGGACGACGAGACCCCCGACCCGCTCAGCCTGCGCGTCAGTGTCGTCCCCGCGACCACGGCCAAGGGCCTGGAGTACGACTGGGTGATCGTGCTGGAGCCCACCACCATCGCGGCCGAGGAACCGGACGAGCGCACCGGCCTGCGCCGGCTCTACGTGGTGCTGACCCGTGCCGTCACCGGCCTGACCGTGGTGCACCACGAACCGCTGCCCGCGGTGCTGGCGTGATCTCGCTGGCGGCAGAGGGTTTCGGCCGGGCGATGGTTGAGCTGTGCCGTCACGCGCCGGGCGGTCAGGTGCACCGGTTCGGCCACGCGACGCTCGTGACCACCGGCGCTCCCACCGCCTCGCTGAACTACGTGATGGCACTGGGACCGGCGCCGCGCACCGCCGACGTGGCCCGGGCGGCCGCCGTGCTGGAGGCGTCGCAGCTGCCCTGGGGGCTGGAGTTCCGCACCGATCCGGGCCCGGAGATCATGGCCCTGGCAGCGGATTTCGGGATCACCGAGCTCAGCCGGCCGGGCTTCATGACAGCACCGGCGCAACGTCTGGAGCTGCGGGACGAGGCACCGGCGACCGGGCCGGGCTCACCGGGCCTGCCGGGCCTGCGGATCGAGGCGGCCGGGCCGGACCGGTACGAGGAGTACACCGACGTCCTCACCCGTGGTTTCGAGGCCCCGGCGGGAACTTTCGGGACGGCGATGGGTGGAACGGTGCTGGCCCTGCCCGGCCTGACCGGTTACCTGGCCCTGGACGAGGGCCGGGCCGTGGGCACCGGGCTGGGCCTGACCTCGCCCGACGGCGTCCTCAGTGTGTTCAACGTCGCCGTGGTGCCCGCGGCGCGCGGTCGCGGGATCGGGCGGGCGCTGACGCAGGCCGCCCTGCGCGACGGTCTGCGGCGGGGTGCGCGGGTGGTCGGGTTGCAGGGCAGCGAGATGGGGCGACCGCTCTACGAGTCGCTCGGCCTGCGCGAGACCGAGCGCTGGTTCACCCTGGGCCGGCCGGGCCGCTAGACGTTTCCGCCCGCCCCCCGGGCAGTTTCGCCTGGAGGTCGTGGATTCCCTCGATCAGGATCGCCAGGCCGGTGTTCTGGTAGCGCCGGTTCTTCGACTTGGCCACCAGCGACGGCGCGCAGTGGATGATGCTCGGGTAGCGATCGGGCTCCAGGGCCTCCAGCTCGATGCGCCGGACCCGGATGCTGCGCGCCGCCTCTTCGGGTGAGTGCCGCGGCGACCGCTTGCCCGGCTCCTGTGTCACGAGCATCACCAGGGTGTGCAGCGCGTACACGCCGATGTCGCTCATCTGCTCGTCGCTGAACCCGCCCTCGCGCAGGGCGGCGAAGACCAGCTCGGCCAGGTCGAGACCGGCCCGGCAGACCAGGAACCGCTGGTGCACCAGGTCGGCGACCTCCGGGTGCCGGCCCAGGCCGTCGAGTATGGCCTCGAAGCAGGCCCGGATGCGGCTGTGCCACGGCGGTGGTTCGCCGGCCGGCCAGACCGGGATTTCGATGCCGGCGAGCACCTGCTCGACCATGCCGTCGAGCAGGGCGTCCTTGTCCTTGAAGTGCCAGTAGAGGGCCATCGGGGTAACGCCGTGATCGGCGGCCAGGCGCCGGACGGTGACGGCGTCGAGCCCTTCGGCGCCGGCCAGCGCGAGCGCGGAGGTGACGATCGCCTCGCGGCTCAGCCGTTCCCTGGTCGCACTCCTCCTGGCCGCCACACCGCGACTTTACCCCGTACAGGCACGGGCTTGCCAGACACTTCCTATACGCGGTACATGTATGCCGTACATGTACGACGTACATGAATCCCGAGGAAGGTTCGATCGCCATGAGGCGCAATCCCTGGTCGACGCTGGCCGTGCTGGCCCTGGCCCAGTTCATGGTCGTGCTCGACGTCACGATCGTGAACGTGGCGCTGCCCGACCTCCAGAACGATCTCGGCTTCAGCGCCGACGACCTGCAATGGGTCGTCAGCGCGTACACGCTGGTGTTCGGCGGGTTCCTGCTGCTCGGCGGCCGGGCCGCCGACCTGCTCGGGCGGCGGCGGCTGTTCCTGGCCGGCCTGACCGTGTTCGGGCTGGCCTCGCTGGCCGGGGGCCTGGCCGACAGCCAGGGTCTGCTGATCGCGTTCCGCGCGGTGCAGGGTCTGGGCGGCGCGATGATGTCGCCGGCCGCGCTGTCCATCCTCACCGTCACCTTCGCCCCCGGGCGTGAGCGCAACATCGCCCTCGGCATCTGGGGCGGGCTGGCCGGTCTGGGCGGCACGCTGGGCGTGGTCGCCGGCGGCTTCCTGGTGGACGGCGCCAGCTGGCGCTGGGTGTTCTTCGTCAACGTGCCGGTGGCCGTCGCCCTGCTCGCCGTCACCCCGCTGTTCGTCGGTGAGAGCCGCGCCGGGAGCACGGACGGACCGCGCACGTTCGACGCCCTCGGCGCCCTGCTGGCGACCACCGGCGTCCTCGCCCTGATCTACGGCGTGATCCGCGCCGAACCGCTGGGCTGGAGCGACCCGGAGGTGATCGGCTCGCTGGTGGCCGCGGTCGTGCTGCTCGCCGGGTTCGTCGCCGCCGAGGCCCGTTCGGCCGCTCCCCTGGTGCCGCTGCGGATGTTCCGTTCCCGCTCGCTGAGCGTCTCGACCGTGCAGCTGGGCCTGAACGGCGCCGCGTTCCTGTCGATGTTCTTCCTGGCCGCGATCTTCCTCCAGCAGGTGCGCGGCGAGTCGGCCGTCGCCACCGGCGTGCAGTTCCTGCCGATGGGCCTGGCCGCCATCCTCGGGGCCGCGTCGGCGTCGAGCCTGGTCACCCGGATCGGCACCCGGCCGGTGCACCTGATCGGCTCGGTGCTCGGGGTGGCCGGCCTGCTGCTGCTCACCACCGCCGGGGCCACCGGCGGCTACGCCACCGAGTTGCTGCCCGGCTTCGCGCTGTTCGGCTTCGGCATCATGTGGGTCGGTGTGCCGGGCCAGATCTCGGCGGTGTCGGAGGTGTCGCACGACGACGCCGGTGCCGCGTCCGGGCTGGTGTCGGCGGGTTATCAGGTGGGCGGTGTGCTGGGCCTGGCGGTGGTGAACACGCTGTCGACGTCGCTGGCCAACAGCCGTCTGGCCGAGGGGGCGAGCGTGCAGGCCGCCCTGGTCGACGCGTTCCACCGGGGCATGCTGGTGGCGGCCGGGTTCGCGGTGGTCAACGCCGGGCTGGCGTTCGCGGCCCGGCAGCGGGTGCCCGACGCGCAGGAGCTCACCGAGGCCGTCCCGGTCTGAGCCTCCCTCCCGATCATGGACGACGAGGAGCCCGGCCAGGGCCCTCGTCGTCCATGATTCCTGCCCCTACACGAACAGGAGACCCACGAAACCGGCCGTGTACGCGAGCGCGAACACCCAGGGCACCCACTGCTCGACGTGGCTGAGCGGCCAGTAACGCGCGGGATCGGTGCCGCCCCCGAGCGCGGCCCACTCGGCGCGCCAGTAGGGCGAGGCGGGAAGCCGTTCCTCCAGGGCGCCGATCACCGCGAACTTGGCCGAGTTCAGCTGCCGGTACGAGCGCAGCAGCCAGAACCAGGCCAGGCACTGCCCGAGCAGGATCAGCCAGGGCGCGATCAGCAGCGGCCGGGCGGTGTCCACGGAATGCTCGGCGAACAGCGCGATTCCGGCGGCCACGGTGGTGTTCACCGACAGGAAGAAGGCGTTGGCCTGGCCGCGGCGCTCGGAGACCCGGTCCGCCATCTCGGCGTAGAGCTTGTACTGCTCCAGCAGCACCGCGGTGTCGGTGTCCCCCGGCCCGGGCGGGTTTCCGGCCGTCGGCGCGTCGTTCCAGAGCGTCGCCCGGATCCCGTCGAGCGACGGGGACGGCGCGGTGCGGAAGAAGCGGTCGGCGAATCTGGACGCCGCCGAGGGGGCGGCCTGGTCTTCCGTCATGGCGCCATCCTGCCGGAGCGGCGACCGGTCCGGCCGGGCCCTTTGCCCGGCGATGCGCGGACTTGTCCACGGGCCCGGCCCACCGGCTCCGATCCCCGGCTACGATGCGTGGATTCTGTGTCATCGTTCCGTGTCCGTTTCCCGGGACGTGAGCTCCGCAGCCTGACGCTCGGCCTGATGCGAGGAGAACCGATGACCCGCCCGTCCTTTTCCGTCAGCAGAACCGGCAGCAGAACAGGCAGGGGCCGTGGCCTCCGGGTCGCGCCGACCGTGATCGGGGTGCTCGCGGTGTGCGCGTCGCTCACCGCCGGGGCGATCGGCACACCGGCGCCCACGCCCACTCCCTCGCCCTCCGGCACCCCCGCACCCACCCCGAAGAAGGCCGAGGCGATCGGCTACGGCGGCGCGGTGAGCAGTGTCGACGCCGACGCCACCGCGATCGGGCTGGACGTGCTGCGCCGGGGCGGCAACGCGGCCGACGCCGCGGTGGCCACGGCGGCGGCGCTGGGGGTCACCGAGCCGTACTCGACGGGCATCGGGGGTGGCGGTTTCCTCGTCTACTACGACGCGAAGAAGAAGCGGGTCAGCACCGTCGACGGCCGGGAGACCGCGCCGAAGGCGTTCACGCCCACCACTTTCCAGAACGCCGACGGCACCGCGCTGGACTTCGCCACGGTGGTCAGCTCCGGGCTGTCGGTCGGGGTGCCGGGCACGCCCGCGCTCTGGGACCGGGCCGTGCGCCAGTACGGCACCCGCAGCCTGAACCAGCTGCTGGCCCCGGCCCAGCGCCTGGCCGAGCGGGGGTTCGTGGTGGACCAGACGTTCCACGACCAGACCGCGGCCAACGCCACCCGGTTCGCCCGGTTCCCGGCCACCGCCCAGCTGTTCCTGCCCGGCGGGTCCGCCCCCGAGGTCGGCACCGTGTTCACCAACCCCGACCTGGCCCGGTCGTTGGGCATCCTGCGCCGGCAGGGGGTGAAGGCGCTCTACCGCGGTGAACTCGGCCGGGCCGTGGTGAGCACCGCGAACGCCCCGCAGACCACCGACGGTTCCGCGGTGTACGCCGGCCTGATCACCCGCAAGGACCTGCGGGCGTACCGGGCGCTCACGAAGAAGCCGGTCGTCAGCACGTACGAAGACCTCACGGTGTACGGCATGCCCACGCCGTCGTCCGGCGGCATCGCGGTGGCCGAGACCCTGAACCTGCTCGAGGAGTACCCCGGCGGCGATCTCGGCGGGCTGTCCGAGGTGCCGTACCTGCACCGGTTCGCCGAGGCGAGCGCCACCGCGTTCGCCGACCGCAACCGCTGGGTCGGTGACGTGAAGGGCGTCCCGGTGCGCGAGCTGGTGTCGCAGGACTTCGCCGCGGAGCGGGCCTGCCAGCTGTTCGACCCGGAGAAGGCCGCGGCCCGGCCGATCCCGTTCGGCATCCCGGACGGCTCGTACGGCACCGACCACTGCGTGGCACCGGCCACCGCCCAGCCGGCCGCGCGGGACGACCACGGCACCAGCCACGTCACGGTCGCCGACCGCTGGGGCAACGTGGCGTCGTACACGCTGACCATCGAGCAGACCGGCGGCTCGGGCATCACCGTGCCCGGTTACGGCTTCCTGCTGAACAACGAGCTGACGGACTTCAACTTCGTCCCGCTCACCGCCGGCGTGCCCGACCCGAACCTGCCGGGCCCGGGCAAGCGGCCGCGCTCGTCGATGTCGCCGACCATCTTCACCCAGAACGGAAAACCGCTGCTGGCCGTCGGCTCTCCGGGCGGCGCCACGATCATCACCACCACGTTGCAGGTGGCGCTGGGCCGGCTGGACCGGGGTCTGTCACTGGTCGACGCGATCGCGGCCCCGCGCATCTCCTCCCGCAACGGCGCCACGAGCGACGCCGAGCCGGCCGTCACCACCACCGCGCTGGGCTCGGGACTGACCGCCCTGGGCCATCAGCTGAAGGAGACCGCGGAGATCGGCGCCGCCACCGCCGTCGAGTTCCGGCCCGGCGGGAAGCTGGTGGCCGCGGCCGAGCCCACCCGCCGCGGCGGCGGGTCGGCGGCCGTGGTCGACGAGGTGGTGAAACCCTAGGCGGGGCAGGAGCTTCAGGCCGGGACCGGCACCCCGGCCAGCACCGCGGTCAGCAGGCCGGGCCAGCGGGCGTCCAGGTCGTCGCGGCGCAGCGACAGCTGGCGCTCGCGGCCGACCTGCACCGACCGGGTGACGCCCGCCTCCCGCAGCACCTTGAGGTGGTGCGACCGGGTGGACTTCGGCATGTCCGGGCCCACCGACGCGCACACCAGCGGGGTCTGGCCCTCGCGCCAGAGGGCGAGCCGGCCGACGATCTCCAGCCGCGCCGGGTCGCTCAGGGCGAACAGCACGGCCGGAAGGGCGAGCTCCGCGACGTCGGGATGCTCGTAAGCACTCATGCAACCAAGACTAATCCACCCGGCCCGTTAGTTCGACTTTTCTAGAACTTGGACCTACGCTGCAACGGTTCAAGTTTAGTCGAACTGTCATGGAGGACCGGATGGTCACGCAGTCACGGCGGGCGGCAGGCTTCTGGCTCGCCGCCCTGACGGCGGTGGTGTTCCTGGCGGCGTCCAGCGCGCCGTCGCCGCTGTACGTCGTCTACCAGCAGGAGTGGCACTTCGGCCCGGCCGTGCTCACGGTGGTGTTCGCGACCTACGCGGCGGTGCTTCTGCTGACCCTGCTGGTGGTGGGCGGCCTGTCCGACTTCGTCGGGCGGCGCCCGGTGATCCTGGCCGCCATCGCGCTGGAGATCGCGTCGCTGGCGGTGTTCCTGGTCGCCGACGACGTGGCCGACCTGATCGTCGGGCGCGGCCTCCAGGGGCTCGCGACCGGGATCGGCCTGGGCGCGCTCGGCGCCGCGATCGGCGACCTGGCCCCACCCGGGCGTCCCACGCTGGCGGCCGGGATCAACGTCGCCTCCCCCACCCTCGGGCTGGCCGCCGGTGCCCTGCTGTCGGGTGTGCTGGTGCAGTTCGCGCCGATGCCGACCACGCTGGTGTTCGACGTCCTCACGCTCCTGCTCGTGGTGCTGCTGATCGCCTGCGCCGTGGTGCTGCCGGCCCGGGACGAGCGGCGCGCGGGCGCCCTGGCCAGTCTGCGGCCCACCGCCTCGGTGCCGCCGGCGGCCCGCCGGGCCTTCCGCAACGCCGTGCCGGTGCTGGTGGCGACCTGGTCGATCGGTGGCCTGGTGCTGTCGCTCGGCGCTTCGCTCGCCGTCGGGGTGTTCGGCGTGGACAACCACGTGATCGGCGGGATCGTGGTGACGGCGATGGCCGGTTCCGGCTCGCTGGCCGCGTTCGCGGTGCGCGGGCGCCCGGCCCGCTCCACCATGCTCGCCTCCTGCCTGGTGCTCGCCACCGGCATGGCCGTGGTGCTGGTGGCGGTCGCGACCACCTCGCTCCCGGTCTTCTTCGCCGGCCTGGTGGTGACCGGGCTGGGGTTCGGCGCCGGGTTCGTCGGCGCGCTCGGGTCGGTGGCCCGGCTGGTGCGCCCGCACGAACGGGCCGAGCTGCTCTCGGCGGTCTACGTGCCCAGCTACCTGGCGTTCGGCGGGGCCGCGGTACTGGCCGGGCTGGCCGTGCCGCACTTCGGGCTGCGGCCCACCACCACCGTGTTCGGGCTGGTGGTGATCGCTCTGGCGCTGGTCGCGGTGGGGGCGGAGCTGGCCGCACGACGTCAGGAGGACCGGGAGAAGGCCCTGACCGGCGCGCTGTTCACAGCCGAAACACCCTTCCCGGCGGCGAAAGCCGGGGAAACCACCCGATCCATGGGCTGAACGGCGAATACTTGCCTGCGTGGTAGCGATGGACGGGGCCCCGCCGCCCGGTGCCGTGCGGGCCGGGCCGGGGCCCGCCGTCGCCGAACCCGATCTGGGCCGGCTGTTCGCACCGCGCTCGGTGGTGGTGGTCGGGGCCACCGACCGGCCCGGCTCGTACGCCGCGCAGACGCTGCTCAACCTGCGGCGGGCCGGTTTCGCCGGGCAGGTCGCCGGGGTGCACCCACGCCTCGGCGAGGTGCTCGGGGTGCCCTGCCGGCCCGACCTGGCCGGGGCGGTGGACGTGCTCGGCGGGCCCGCCGACGCCGTGGTGGTGGCCACCACGGCCGCCACCGTGCCGGACTACCTGGCCGAGGCCGGGCGGCTGGGCTGCGGCGGGGCGGTGGTGTTCGCCGGCGGCTTCGCCGACACCGGTGACGACGCGGCCCAGCGGCGCCTGGTCACCGCGGCCGGGCGGCACCGGCTGCCGGTGCTCGGCCCGAACACCAACGGCCTGGTCAGCGCGCACGGCCGGGCACCGTTGTGGGGAGACCCGGTGGTGCTGCCCGGCGACGACCCCGACCCGGCGGTCGCACTGGTCACCGAGAGCGGCAGCGCCGGGCTGCTCGCCCTGGGCCACCGGCAGGCCCAGGGGCTGCACTCGGTGGTCTCCCTCGGCAACGCCGCCGTCGTCGACGTCCCGGCCGCACTGGCGAATCTGGCCGCCGCACAGCGGGTCCGGGCGGTCGCGCTGTATCTGGAGCGGATCCCCGACGGTGCCCGGCTGGCCTCGGCGCTGGCCCTGTGCGCCCGTGCCGACCTGCGCATCGCCGTGCTGCGCACCGGCCGGCACATCGACACCGGGCGTGGGCGCGTGCTCGACGCGCTGCTGGCCGAGGCCGGGGCGGTGGCCTGCCCGGACGTGCACCGGCTGATCGAGACCGCCCGGGCCCTGGCCGGCGGGCGGCGTACCCGCCGCGGCCCGGTCGTGATCACCTCGACCGCCGGTGACGCCGCGCTGGCCGCCGACCTGGCCGCCGACGCCGGGGTGGAACTGCCCGGGCTGTCGCCGGGCACCCGGGCCGAGCTGGCCTCGCACCTGCCCCGCACCGCCGTGCCCGGCAACCCGCTGAACCACACCACCGGGGTCTGGGCCGACGCCGGGGCGATGGCCCGGATCACCGCGGCCGTCGCCGCCGACCCGGCCGTGGGCAGCGTGCTGTACGTGCAGGACGAGCCGCCCGGCCTGCACCCCGACGACTCGGCCGAGTGGCTGGCCACCCGCGAGGGCGTGCTGCTGGGCGCGGCCCGGGCGGACGCCGGGGTGCTGGTGGTGGCCGGGATGCCCGGGCAGGAACCGGCCGGGGCGGTGTCCGGGCTGCCCGCGGCGCTCGCCGCGGTAGCCGCCCTGCGCGAGGCCGCCCCCGACGCCACCCGGCTGGCCCGGATCGCGGCCGGGGCCCGGCGCCACCACGCCGTCCCCACGCCCTTCCGCCCCGGGCCGCTGGCCGAGCACGACGCGAAGGCGGCCCTCGACGCGGCCGGTATCGGGGTGCTGCGTCACGCCGTGGTGCCGCTGCCGGACGGTGACGCCGACGGCGAGGCCGTCGCGACCGCCGTGGCGCTGGCCGCCGCGCAGATCGGTTTCCCGGTGACGGTGCGGCTGTCCTCGCCCGGTTCCGCCGCGACCCCCGACGCGCCGGGCCCGGCCGGCGGCCTGACCAGCGCCGACCGGGTGGGGCGACGGGTGGGCGAACTGCTCGCCGGGGCGGCCGGGATGGACGACCTGGAGCGCTGCGGGTCGGCGCTGCTGATCGAGGCCCTGGCCCGGCCGGGCGTGGCCCTGACGATGACCGCGCACCGGCAGGGACCGGTGCCGGCGCTCACCGTCGGGCTGGGCGGGGCCTGGGCGCAGGTGCTCACCGGCACCCGCACCGTGCCGCTGCCCGCCCCGCCGGAGCTGGTCACCCGGGCCGCGGCCGCCCTGCCCGGCACCGCCACCGCCGACCTGGAGGCCGCCGGGCGGGCCGGCAGCAGACTCGGGAACCTGCTGCTGGAGGGCGGTTTCACCGAGCTGCGGATGACGGTGAACGGGGGGACGGCGGTGCGGGCCCAGGCCCGGCGCTGAGCGCTGCCGCAGCTGAGCGATGCTGCCGCAGCTGAGCGATGCTGCCGCAGCCGCGCGGTGAGGCAACAGCCGCGCCCGCCCGGGCGCGCTTGCCGTCCCGTCACCGTCCGTTGTGGTTCCATGACGGGATGGGGGCGAGCACGGTGGTTTCTGAGGGTCCCGAGATCAGCACCCGGGAGCGGATCGTCGAGGGCACGGCCGGGCTGCTGGCCCGCCGGGGACTCCAGGCCACCTCACTGGCCGAGATCCTCAGTGCCTCCAGGGCGGCCCGCGGCTCGATGTACCACTCCTTCCCCGAGGGCAAGGAGCAGGTGGTGTCGGAGGCCCTCGGGCTGGCCGGGCGCCGCACCATGGACTGGCTGGACCGCTGGGACGGTGACGGGGCCGGCGTGGTGACCGAGCGGTTTCTGCACGGCTGGCGTCTGCTGCTGTCGCGGTCCGACTGCACCACCGGCTGTGCGGTCGTCGCGGTCACCGTGGCGGCGGACACCAAACGGCTGCTCGACGACGCGGCCGAGGTGTTCCGGTCGTGGCGCTCGCGGCTGTCCCAGCTGCTCGAGCACGGCGGGCTGCCGTCCGACACCGCGGCCGGGTTCGCCACCCTGCTGATCGCCGCCAGCGAGGGTGCCGTGGTGCTATCCCGCGCCGAGCGCACCCTGGAGCCGTTCGAGCTGACCGCCGAGCAGCTGCTCGACCAGGTGCGGACCCTGCTGCGCGAGCTCCCGGACGACGAGGGGTAGCGCGCTCCCGTCGTCCCCGCACAAAACAGACGTGGCCCGGGTTCTCACCCGGGCCCACGTCGTCGAGCAGGTGTCAGCTGGAAAGCCCCGACACCGTGGAGAACTCGCCGGACAGGCCGACGGCGGCCTCCTCGCGCTCCTCCTGGGCGGGCACGGCGTGCGGCTTGACCCGGCCGCCGAGCAGGCCGATCACCGCGACGATCGCGAACGCGGCCGCGCCGAGCGAGAAGATCAGCACGTAGGCGCCCTCGGAGGGCAGGCCGGTGGTGTCGCTGATCATGGCGGTGAGCAGGCTGACCGTGAGCGCGCTGGCCACGGCGCTGCCGACCGACCGCATGATCGAGTTGACGCTGTTGGCCACACCGGTCTCGGCCGGCGGCACGGCCTGCACCAGCAGGGCCGGCAGGGTGGCGAAGCCGAAGGTCACGGCGACCTGGGTGAGGATGCCGAAGACGATCATCTCCCAGGTGCTGTCGTGGAACAGCGCCATCCCGGCGAAGCCGACCACACCGAACACCGCGCCCAGGGTGAGGGCCTTGTGGCCGCCGACCCGGTGCACGAGCTGGCCGATGAACGGGGCGGCGACCACGCCGGCCACACCACCGGGCAGCAGGTAGACGGCGCTGGCGGCGAGCACGTCGGCGGTGAAGCCGTAACCGGTCAGCATGTCGGGCGTCTGGACGAAGTCGGTGATCCCGAGGAACGAGCTGAACATGCCGAAACCGACCAGCAGGCCGGCGCCGTTGGCCAGCATGACGCCGCGGTTGACCAGCAGCTTCGGCGCGGCGAGCGGCTGCTTCATGCGGCCCTCGACGAGGATCCAGACGGCCAGCACCACGACGGCGGCGACGAACAGGCCGATGGTGACCGGCGAGCCCCAGCCCCAGCTCTCGCCCTGCGAGATCGGCAGGAGCAGCAGCACCAGACCGGCGCCGAGGATGCCGCCGCCGAGCCAGTCGACGCTGGTGGCGGAGTGGCCGCCGGGTCGCTTCGGCAGCGTGAAGAAGCTGATCACCAGGGCGATCAGGGTGATGGCGAGGCCGAACCAGAACGGGCGGTGGTAGCTGGCGTCGCCCTGGGTGAGCAGGCCGGTGACCAGCAGGCCGACCACACCGCCGACCCCGAGGGTGGCGCTGACCAGAGCCATCGACTGGGTCAGCTTGTGCGGCGGGACCTCGTCCCGCAGCACGCCCATCGACAGCGGGAACAGGCCGTACGAGGAGCCCTGGAGCACCCGGGCGACGATCAGCAGCGGCAGCGAGCTGGTGAACAGGGCCAGCAGGATGCCGACCGTGACCGTGACGAGGATGCCGAGCATCACCGGGCGGCGGCCGTAGACGTCGCCCATCCGGCCGAGCACCGGTGTGGCCACGGCGGCGGCCAGCAGGTTCGCGGTGAGGACCCAGCCGGTGGTGGTCAGGTCGGCGCCGAGCTGGCCGGCGATCCGGGAGAGCACAGGGACGACGAGGGTCTGGAGCAGCGACAGCGTCATCACCGCGGTGGCCAGTCCGACGATCAGGAGACCGTGGCTCTGCCCGTCTTTCGGGGTGTTCGGGGGGCTCGTCGAGTCGACCGCGACCATGAAGCTTGTACTCCGCCTTCTTTAGACGTGGGCGCGCGCACGTCGGCACTGACGCGTTGCGGGGGTTGGTGGTGGCCGGTGGCCGTCATTCGTTGCGGACGGCAACTAACCAGAGGGTGCAGCGTACGGGCCCCGATCCGTATTCCCCTCCGGATGGCCGCCGAACGGGTGACGCACGCCACCCCCCTCGTCCTCTTGCTGCGGATATGGGGGTGATTCGGTGGTCGCCCGGCGGTGTTCGGCCCGGCCGGGCGCCCGGTTCCGTGATCTCGTGCCGGTCGTGCCCGCAAGCTGTCGGTGGGAACCCCTAGAGTCTGGGTGGTCGTTCAGCAGGCAGCGGGCAAGAGGTGAAGATCGTGACAGTCAGTGTCGAACAGCGGATCGCCGACGAGCTGGGGGTTCAGCTGTGGCAGGTGGTCGCCGCGATCGGCCTGCTCGACGACGGCGCGACCGTGCCGTTCGTCGCCCGGTACCGCAAGGAGATCACCGGCACCCTCGACGACGCACAGCTGCGCACCCTCCAGGAGCGCCTGGTCTACCTGCGGGAGCTGGAGAAACGACGTGAGGCGATCCTCGAGTCGATCGGCTCGCAGGGCAAGCTGACGCCCGAGCTCGAGGCGCAGGTGCGCGAGGCCGATTCCAAGTCCCGCCTCGAAGACATCTACCTCCCCTACAAACCCAAGCGCCGCACCAAGGCCCAGATCGCCCGGGAGGCCGGGCTGGCGCCCCTGGCCGAGGGGCTGCTCGCCGATCCCACCCAGGATCCGCGCGTGGCCGCCGAGTCGTTCGTGGACGGCGAGAAGGGTGTCGCCGACGTCACCGCCGCGCTCGAGGGCGCCCGGTCGATCCTGGTGGAGAAGTTCTCCGAGGACGCCGACCTGATCGGCACCCTGCGCGAGCGCATGTGGAACCGCGGGCAGCTGTCGGCCACCGTGCGCGAGGGCAAGGAGGCCGCGGGCGCCAAGTACTCCGACTACTTCGCCCTCACCGAGCCCTACACCAAGCTGCCCTCGCACCGTGTGCTCGCGATGTTCCGCGGCGAGAAGGAGGAGATCCTCGACCTCGCCTTCGAGCCCGACGACGCGCCGCCGCCGGCCCCGGGCGAGCTGGGGGCCTCGGAGCAGTACATCGCGCACCGGTTCGACGTCAGCAACCAGGGGCGACCGGGCGACCGGTTCCTGGTCGACGCGGTGCGCTGGGCCTGGCGCACCCGGATCTCGGTGCACCTCGGCCTCGACGTGCGCGCCCAGCTGCGCACCGCCGCCGAGGAGGAGGCGATCCGGGTGTTCGCCGCCAACCTGCGCGACCTGCTGCTGGCCGCCCCGGCCGGCAACCGCGCCACGCTGGGTCTCGACCCGGGCATCCGCACCGGCGTCAAGGTCGCCGTGGTCGACGGCACCGGCAAGGTGGTGGCCCACAGCACCGTGTACCCGCACGAGCCGCGGCGGCGCTGGGCCGAGTCGCTCGACGAGCTCGAGAGGCTCTGCCGCGCGCACCACGTCGACCTGATCGCGATCGGCAACGGCACCGCGTCCCGCGAGACCGACAAGCTGGCCGCCGAGCTGATCGCCCGCGCGAAAGACCTCTCGATGACCAAGGTCGTGGTCTCCGAGGCCGGTGCGTCGGTGTACTCGGCCTCCGCCTACGCCTCGGCCGAGCTGCCCGACCTCGACGTCAGCATCCGCGGCGCCGTCTCGATCGCCCGCCGCCTGCAAGACCCGCTGGCCGAGCTGGTGAAGATCGACCCGAAGTCGATCGGCGTCGGTCAGTACCAGCACGACCTGCCCGAGTCGGCCCTGGCCCGATCGCTCGACGGGGTGGTCGAGTTCTGCGTGAACGCGGTCGGCGTCGACGTGAACACCGCCTCCGCCCCGCTGCTGCGCCAGGTGTCCGGCATCGGCGAGACGCTGGCCGCCAACATCGTGTCGCACCGCGACAGGAACGGGCCGTTCCGCAACCGTAAGTCGCTGCGCGACGTGCCGATGCTCGGGCCGAAGGCGTTCGAGCAGTCCGCGGGCTTCCTGCGCATTCAGGGCGGCGACGACCCGCTCGACGCGTCCGGCGTGCACCCGGAGGCCTATCCCCTGGTGCGGCGCATCCTCACCCGGGCCGAGGTTGACCTGCCCAGGCTGATCGGCAACACCGCGCTGATCCGCACGCTGAAGCCGGGCGAGTTCGCCGACGACACGTTCGGTCTGCCCACGGTCGAAGACATCCTGGCCGAGCTGGACAAGCCCGGCCGCGACCCGCGACCGGCGTTCCGGGCCGCGGTCTTCGCCGAGGGCGTCAACACGGTCGCCGACCTGAAGCCGGCCATGGTGCTGGAGGGTGTGGTCACCAACGTGGCCGCGTTCGGGGCGTTCGTCGACGTCGGCGTGCACCAGGACGGGCTGGTGCACGTCAGCGCGATGTCGCACAACTTCGTCAAGGACCCGCGAGAGGTGGTCAAGCCCGGCGACGTGGTCAAGGTGAAGGTCATGGAGGTGGACACCGACCGCAAGCGGATCTCGCTCAGCCTGCGGCTCGACGACGAGATCGGTGCGCCCGCCGGTGGCCAGCGGGGTTCCCGCGGCGGCCCGCGGGGCGGCGGTGACCGCGGTCAGCGGCCCGGTGGTGCCGGCGGCGCCGGCGGTCCGGGTGGGCAGCGCGGTCAGGGCAGCCAGGGTCGTGGTGGCCAGGGCGGTGCCGGGGGCCGGGGCGGTGCCGGGGGCCGGGGCGGTGCCAGTGGCCAGGGTGGCGCCGGTGGCCAGGGTGGCGCCGGTGGCCGTGGCGGTTACGGCGGCCAGGGCAACCGGGGTGGCCAGAGTGGCCGTGGCGGCACGCCCGACACGGCACTCGCCGACGCCCTGCGCCGGGCCGGGCTCCTGAACGACTAGGGCGTGTCGGGGGCCGGGACCTGAACCGGCCTGAACCAGCCGGCACCCGGTTGTGCCGAACCGGACCGGCGGATCCAGGCGGATCCAGGCGGATCCAGGCAGCCAGGATCGTCCGGAGGGGACGTTCACGCGGTCACGGCCGCGGACGTCCCCTTCCGGCACTCTCCCCCGACCACCCCGACCACCCCGACCACCGTCCAGGCGTCCCCTCCGCTCCCCACCCCGGTCACCCTCCGGGCGCCGCTCCCCGTCCGGCCGGGTTCCTGCACGCAGCGCCCTCCGGCCCGGGTCCGTGTGCCAGCATCAGCCGCATGCTGGACGAATCGGGGATCGCCGCGGTGGAGAAGGCCGTTCGCAGGGCGGCGAGCGAGGTGGTGGTGCCGCTGTTCGGGGCGCTGGCCGCCGGGGACATCGAGGAGAAGGCGCCGGGCGACCTGGTAACCGTCGCCGACCGCCGGGCCGAGGAACTGCTCACCCGCGAGCTCACGGCGATCCTGCCCGGCTCGGTGGTGGTGGGCGAGGAGGCGGTGCACGCCGACCCGTCCCTGCTCGGGCTGCTGCGGGGCCCGGACCCGGTGTGGATCGTCGACCCGGTCGACGGCACCGAGGCGTTCGCGGCGGCGTCCCCGCGCTTCTCGATCCTGGTCGCGCTGTCGGTGCGCGGAGAACTGCTGGCGTCGTGGACCCTGGCGCCGCTGCTGGGTTTTCTGGCCACCGCCACGGCGGGCGGCGGCGCCCACGTCGACGGCGAGCCGGTGCGGGTGGCGCCCGGTGTCACCGGACTGCGGCACCTCGACGTCCTGCTCCCCCGGCCCAGCTGGTGGACGCCCACGGAACAGGCCCGGTTCAGTGCCCTGTACGCGACCGGGGTGATGCCGTCGTTCTTCGACTTCTCCGGGCTGACCTACGCCGACCTGGCGGCCGGGCGGCGCACCGCGATGATCATGCCCTGGGACAATCCGTGGGACCACGCCGCCGGGGTGCTGCTGCACACCGAGGCCGGCGGGGTGGTGGTGGGGCTGGACGGGCGCCCGTACGACGTGGCCGGCGGCAACCGGCTGCCCTTCGTCGCCGCTCCCGACCAGGCCACGGCCGACCTGATCACCGCGGCCCTGCGGCTTCCGGGCGAGTAGGGTCGGGCGCATGACCGCACCCGGCCCGACGCTCGAGACCCTGCGCCGCGAGAACCCCACGTTCACCGTGGCCGAACCGCGCACCGCGACCGGGTTCGGGCGGCTGGACCTGCTTTTCCACTTCACGGTGGGGGAACACGTTTTCACGCCCACGGTCTCGCTGCACGGGCTGACCGAGGCCGAGACCGCCCGGGTGCGGCTGCCCCCGGCCCGGGCCCTGCTGCGGGCGATCGCGCTGGTCGAGTCGTTCTCCTACTGGAAGGCGTTCTGCTCCCCCGAGCTGCGCGTTCCGCCGGCTCCCGACGCCGCGGAGATTGCCTGGTGGGAGGCCTTCTGGCCGTCGGCCATGGGAGAGTTCTTCTACCGCAACCAGATCGACTTCACCACACCCGGATTCCTCGACGTCACAGCCGATCAGGCCCCGCCGGCACCGGCGCGGGAGTCCCCGGCGGACGGCCCCGCGCTGGTCATGTTCTCCGGCGGCAAGGACTCCCTGGCCCTGGCCCTCACCACCCGCCGGGTCATGCCGGCCGACTTCTTCGTCTACAACCCCACTCCCGGCCAGCTCGGGCTGACCGCGTCGCTGACGGCCGGTGGCGGCCGGGTGTTCCGGGTGGAGCGCGCCGTGCTGCCGGAACTGCTCGCGCTCAACCAGGCCGGCCATCCCAACGGCCACACGCCCTACTCGGCGCACCTGGCGTTCACCGCGATGCTGGTGGGATTCCTGCGTGGCAGCTCGCTGGTGCTCGCCGGGAACGCCCGCAGCGACGACGAGCCCAACATCAGTGCCTACCTGGGACGCCCGGTGAACCACCAGTGGACGAAGACGTACGAGTTCGAGGCCGCGCTCGGCGACTACCGCGACCGCTGGGCGCCCGGGGCCCCGCGTTACGCCAGCCCGCTGCGCCCGCTCTACGAGCTCCAGGTGATCTCCCTGCTGGTGGACGACGTGGAGGCCTTTCTGCGCACGGCCAGCTGCAACCGCACCCGGGGGCAGGGCTGGTGCCGGGAGTGCGCGAAGTGCGCCTGGGTGTTCCTGGCCACGTCCGTGCTCTTCGGTCACCCGGTGGCGGTGGGCAAGCTGGGCGGTGACCTGTTCGGGAACATCGCGCTGGCAGGACTTTACGAGCGGATGGCCGGCCTGCACGGCACCAAGCCGTTCGAGTGCACCGGCAGCGAGGACGAGGTGCGGGCGGCGCTCCGGGAGGTGCTGGAGCGCGACCCGGCCGCCGGCCCGCCGAAGGCCCTGCTGGTGGCGGCCGAGGACGCCCGGATTAGGCAGGCCCGCCCGCTCGCCGCGGTGCTCGGCGAGTGGGGCGCCGACGACCTGGTGCCCGAGCGGCTGCTCCCACTGGTCCGGGCGGCCCGCAGGTAGACAGCCGGCCGGTGGCGGATACTGGCGGTGTGCTCAAGGTCTGCCTGAACGGTGCCCGCACCCCGGCGGAACATCCCGGTCTGCCGCTGACCCCGGCCCGGCTGGCCGGCTCGGCGCGGGACGCGGTGCGGGCCGGGGCCGACGCGATCCATCTGCATCCGCGAGGGGCGGACGGTTCGGAGTCGCTGCTCGCGGTCGACGTCGCCGGGGCGGTCGCGGCGGTGCGTGCGGCGTGTCCGGGGGTTCCGGTGGGCGTCTCGACCGGTCTGTGGATCACGGCGCGTGACCCGCGGGCTCGGCTCGAACTGGTCGGCGGCTGGGTGGTGCTGCGCGACGCCGAGCGCCCGGACTTCGCCTCGGTGAACCTGTCCGAGCCCGGGACGGCCGAACTGGCCGGGCTGCTGCACGATCTCGGCATCGGGGTGGAGGCGGGGGTGTGGACCGCGCACGACGCGCGGGCCCTGGCCCCGTCGTCCACCCGGCCGGCGTCCATCAGAACTGTTCTGCCGGGCCTGGTCCGGGTGCTGGTGGAGATCATCGGGGTGCCGCCCGAGCAGGCCGTCGCCGAGGCCGACGCGGTGCTGGCCGCGCTCGGTGACCCGGGCGTCCCGGTTCTGCTGCACGGTGAGCGGGAGGCCTGCTGGCCGGTGCTGCGTCATGCCGCGGGGCTCGGCCTGCCCACCCGGATCGGCCTGGAGGACGTGCTGACCGGCCCGGACGGCGAACCGGTCGCCGGCAACGCCGACCTGGTCCGGCACGCCAGGGAGATCATCGGCTAGGCCATCGGTGCGGGGCACCGGCCCGGGCGGCCGGGCCGGTGCCCCGTGGGAACCCGTCAGAACCTGTCAGAACCCATCAGAACCGTCAGCTGCCGGTCGGGTTCCAGCCGTCGCTGCCGGCCAGGTACTTCTTCGGCGTGTAGCTGGCGGCCTGCGACGAGCTCAGCTGCGGGCGGTTGCTGTTGGTGGTGGCACCCGCACCGGTGTTCTTGTACTCCGAGAACCGGGCGTTCTCCCAGGTGTTCCCGGACATGTCGGTCCACGGCTCGGACGTCTTGAGGCCCGCCGACAGCGACGACTCGCGCACCACGACCTGGGCCTTGGCGCCCCACGGGCGGCCCAGCTGCACGGTGTTGTTGGTCTTGCCGGTGATGGTGGACTTGTAGATCAGGAACCCGTACGCGTTGGCCGAGTCGGTCTTGGCCGCGGTGATCGGGCCGCCGGTGCTGCGCTTCTCGTAGATGTTGCAGCCCTCGAAAACGGCTGTGCCGCTGCCGAAGATGAAGTCGACGGTGCCCTGCACGTAGGAGTACCTGAAGTACGACCGGCCGGAGTTGATCAGCAGGGTGTCCTGGTCGCCGAGCAGCCGCACGTGGTCGAACACCGCCCGGTCGGCGCTCACGTTGAGGGCCACGGCCTGGTCGCCGTTGTTGACGCCCTTCTCCGTGTAGTCGTTCGAGAAGGTCAGGTTGTTCGCGGCGAAGTCGGAGCCGTACACGAACACGCTGGCGCTGCCGGCCGTGCCGTAGGTGGCGTTGGCGTGGTTGTTCACGATCACCACGTCCTCGGCCGAGTCGCCGGTGCCGGTCAGCGTGACGTACGGCTTGGTCGCGGGGATCGTGACCACCTCGCGGTAGGTGCCGGGCGCGATCTTGATGGTCACCCGGCTCTTGTTGCCCGAGCCCACGGCGTTGACCGCGGCCTGCACGGTCTTGTAGGTGGCGCTGCCGTCGGCGGCCACGGTGAGCGTGGAGTTCGCGGCGCTCGACGACTGGGTCTGGTTCACCGCGACCACGGCGGTGGCGGCCACGACCAGCCCGGCGGTGAGGGCGATGTTCCGGGTGCGCTTTGCAGGCATGTGAGGGCCTGTCCTCTCGGACGTCAGGGGACGAGTCGGTCACCTGGTAGTCGTCCGGGAGGACAGGCGATAACACAAATCCCGAAACTGCCCGGCGAGGGCGCGGCCGTCAGCCCCGGCGGCGCGCCACCTCCACCTGCTGACGGGCCTGCTGCTGCAACTCCGGCGTGAACCGCACCTCGCCGCCCTTGCCCGCGTACCGTCGTTCCACCTGGCCCGAGGTGCGCCGCAGAATGGTGACGCTGTTCTGCATGAGCTTCTGCGACTCCAGCAGGTTCAGCACCTCCAGCTCGCCGGGGTGCGCCTTGCGCACCTCGTCGATGTAGTGCAGCACCGCCTCACCCTCGGGGTAGGTCATCAGGTAGTGCATGACCACCAGGCCGCCGTCCGGGTTGATCAGGTCCCAGAAGTGGTCGAAGAACCACAGGCACTCCCAGGCGTCGACCCAGGCCAGGTCGATCGGGCCGAAGCCGGCCGGGAGCAGCCCGATCGAGTCGCGCAGGTCGGCGTTCACCACCGCCACCAGGTCGTCGAGCCCGAGCCGGGCCAGCACCTCGGAGGTGCGGGCCGCCGAGGACTCCTCGATCGAGAGGTTGTCGATCGCGACCAGGGACGGCCGGTACGGCTCCAGGTAGGAGGCCGGGGCCAGGAGCGGCGGCCGGTCGAGCAGCCACTCCTCGCCCAGCTCGCCGGACCGGGCCAGGTGGTGGCTGGTCTTCGCGGCGAGGGCGCTCTCCTCGGCGGCGGCCAGACGCCGCTGGTCGGCCAGCGCCCCCGCCAGGAACGGCGTGGTGTAGCCCATCCCGACCTCGAGCACCCGTTCCGGCCGGAGCAGGGCGACCAGGTTGGCCAGGAACGGGCCGACCACCTCGGTGCCCATGCCGGGCACCTCCAGTCCGGCCACCGCCGAGCGGAACTCGGGACCATCAACGACGGACGTCAACGAACCTCCAGGGGCGCTGAAGCGACACGACGGGCTCAGGACGAGCTGACCGCCGCCACGACCTCGATCTCGATCACGGCGCCGTCCTTGAACAGCCGGGACACCTCGACCGTGGTGCTGGTCGGGAGCGGCTCGGTCAGGTACTTGCCGCGGATCCGGGCGTACTCGGCCCGCTGGTTCATGTCGGTGAGGAAGGTGCGGATGTTCACCACGTCGGCGAGCGTGGCCCCGTGCGCCTCGAGCAGCTGCCCCAGGGCGACGAACAGCGCCTCGCTCTGGGCCGCCATGTCACCGGGGAAGGCGGCATTCCCGTCCTCGTCGATCGCCACCTGACCGGAGACGAAAAGCATGGCCCCCGTGCCGAAATCGATGCGGGCGACCTGGGAGTAGGGACCCGCCGGGGCGGGTGCCCCGGCCGGATTGTCGATGGTTACCTTCATGATCCGCACCTCGTCACTTGTGAACCATTGCATGTCGGGCAAACATGGACAATAACGCCAACCGGGTCATACTTGCGCAATGCACGATGATGCCGAGCGGCTCGCGGACCCGGCGCCGTGCGGGGCGGCCGGCTGCCCGAGCCCGGCCGGCCTGTGCGCCGCCGGCCGACAGTACTACCGGCGCCGGGTCGAGACCGGTTCGGCAGGCGGCACGCCGGTCCCGCGCTGTCTCTCCGAACTCGGCCTGCTGGAACCGGATCCGGGCCGGCCCGGGCAGTTCACGCAGGTCACCCCGGTGGTCGCGCTGGACCGGCTGCTGCGGCCGCTCGAGCAGGAGTCCTCGGCCCTGCGCGGCCGGGCGATGGAGGTGCAGGCGGCGTTCGAGACCGTGGAGGAGATCTTCACCGACGCCCGCCGGAGCCGGCTGCCCCACCTCACCGTGCTGCGCGGACGCCGGACGATCGCCGAGACCATCGACGCCGCGGCGGAATCCTGCCAGGAGGAGCTGCTCACCGCGCAGCCCGGGAACAAGCGTCCGCAGGAGATCCTCGACGAGGTCCTCGACCAGAACCTCAGCCTGCTGCGGCGCGGTGTGCGCCAGCGCACGCTCTACCAGCACGCGGTCCGCTCCGACCAGCCGACCTTCCGCTACATCAGCGAGGTGGTGTCGGCCGGCGGCGACGTGCGCACCCTCGACGAGATGTTCGACCGGCTGGTCATCTGCGACCGCTCGGTGGCCTACATCCCCACCGGCCCGGCCTACGCCGAGGAGGCGCTCGAGGTGCGGCACCCGGCGATCGTCCGGTTTCTGGTGAACGTGTTCGAATTCGCCTTCAGCCGCGGCATCCCGGTGACGACGGAGTCACAGCGCCGGCCCTCCAGCGTGGTCAGCGACACCGAGAAGACGATCATGCGCCTGCTCGTGGAGGGGCAGACCGAGATCGCGATCGCCCGCAAGATGAGTATCAGCCGCCGCACGGTGGCCGAGTACGTCAGCCGCATCTCGCAGCGGCTCGGCAGCAACAGCCGCACCCAGCTCGGCTACCTGATGGCGGTCAACGGGCTGATCAAGGACGCCTGACGCCCACCCGCGCGATCTCCTCCGCCAGCGCCGCGGCCACCGCGGCCGCCTGGTCGAACAGGTAGAAGTGGCCGCCCTCCCAGACCCGGGAGCGGGGCGGGGCGGTGCTGTGCGTGTGCCACGGGCGCATCTGGACGGCGGTGGCCGCGGAGTCGCCGCCGGCCCGCCACACCGACAGCGGCACGTCGAGCGCCGGGCCGGGCCGGTACCGGTAGGTGTCGACCAGGGCCAGGTCGTCGCGGAGCACCCGGACCATCCGCTCGCGCAGGCCGGGCACGCTCAGCAGCGGGCCGGGAGTGCCCCCCAACCGGTTCATCAGGTCCACCAGGCGGTGCTCCGGCCACAGGTCGCGCCGCGCCCCGGGGCGCATCCCGGGCGCCGGGCTGGCCGAGACGCCGAGCCAGACCGGGGGTCGGCCGGCCGCGGCCAGGGCACGCACCAGCTCGAACCCGACGAGCGCCCCCATGCTGTGCCCGAAGAGCGCGTACGGCCCGGACGACACCTCCCGCAGGTGCGGCAGCAGCCACCGCACCGCGTCGCCGCACCCGGTGAAGGCCACCTCGTCGTCCGCCGTGATCCGGCCCGGTAGCTCCACCCCGAGCACCCGCCAGTCCTCGGGCAGCAACCGGGCCAGCGGCAGGTAGCTGAGCGCCGAGCCGCCCGCGTGGTGCGCGAAAACCAGGGTCATCGCCGGGTTTCCGGGATCCGGCCGGAGCTCGCGCAGCGGGGACGGCCCGGCGGTGGGACTCACCCGCGAAACCGCCAGGCCGAGACCCCCCAGCTGAAGCCCATCCCGCTGCTGGCCAGCAGCACCAGGTCACCGGGGTTCAGCGCCTTGGCGTCGAGCAGGTCGTTCAGCGCGATCAGGGTGTCGGCCCCGCCCATGTGGCCGTACCGGTGGTAGTTGAGGACCGACCGCTCCCGCGGCAGGCCGAGTGCGTCCAGCAGGCGTTCGTGAATGTTCTTGTCCCCCTGGTTGAACAGGAGGTAGGCGACGTCGTCGAGCGTGGCGCCGACCGCTCGCAGGTTCTTCCCGACCAGCGCCGTCAGGTGCGTGAGGTAGGCCTCGGCCAGGCCCTTGCGCCGTCCCCGGCGCCGCATGAACACCTGGAACTCCTCGTGCTCGCCCTGGTAGTAGTCGGCCCAGGCGGGATCGGTGCTCAGCGCCGAGCTGAGGTACTGGAAACCGCTGCCGCCGCCGACGTCCCCCAGCAGCACCGCCGCCGGGGCGTCACCGAAGTTGAACAGCACCTTCGAGTCCGGGTCGGAGCGGTCGACCAGCCGGCTCAGCCGGTCCCCCACCAGGACCAGCACGAACCGGCTCTCCCCGGAGGCGATCTCGCGGACGCCGAGCCGCAGGGCCAGTGAGGCGGCGTTGCAGAAGTTCGTCACCTCGAAGCAGTGCGCGTCGTGGATGCCGAGCTCCAGGGCCGAGCGGGCCGCCGGGGACCAGAACGGCAGGTCCCACTCCCCCGACCCGGCGTAGATCACCGTGCCGATCTCCGAGGGGCTGACGCCCTGCCGGTCCAGCACCTGACGGGCCGCCCGCACCGCCAGTTCCCAGGCCTGCTCACCGTCGGCCAGCACCGGGAACCGGTCGCAGTGGGTGATCGCGAGCAGGTCGGCGACCGGGACGCCGGACGTCTCGTGCAGCTCGGCCACGGTGACCTCCCCGGCCGGGAACGTCACCGCGAAGTCCACGATCCCGGCCACGGGCGTCACCGGTTCCTCCCGGCGAGGGCGGCCAGCAGGGGCAGCCCCTCCATCACCGTCTTGGGAGCCAGCCCGAAATCGAGCAGGCAGGCGATCTCGTCGACGTCGATCCCGCGGAACCGGTCCACCACCCGCTGGGCCGAGTCCGGGGTGCCGAGCAGGCCGCCGTCGTCGAAGTACCGGTCGAACGAGCGGGCCACGATGAACTCGGTGTCCTCGGGCGAGAGCTCCTGCGGGGCGGTGGTTCTGCCGTTCAGCCCGGCGCCCAGCAGCAGGTGCAGCGATCCGCGCAGGTAGTCGCTCAGCGGCTCGCGCACCGCCTCCCGTGCCTCCCGGCCGTCCTCGTGCAGGTAGGTGTGCACCATCACCACGACGTGACCGGGCCAGCCGTCGGCGTCCGGGCGCTCGCGGACCGCCTGGCGGTACGCGGCGATCTTGACCGCCAGGTCGTCCACCTCCTGCCCGAGCAGGTGGGTGAGCAGCCCGGCACCGAGACGGCCCGCGTTGCGGAAGGTCTCGATCCCCCCGGCACTGGTCACCCAGATCGGCAGCTGCCGCTGCACGGGCGGCGGGAAGATGCCCACCCGGCTGGTCCGGCCGGCGCCGTCGGGCAGGTCGAGCTGTTCTCCACGCCACAGCCGGCGCACCTGCTCGATCTGCTCCAGCATGATCGCGCGGCGGTCCGGGTAGGCCTCGGGCCGGAGCACGAAATCGGTGGCGTGCCAGCCGGAGGCGAACGAGACGCCGACCCGGCCGCCGGACAGGTTGTCGATCACCGACCAGTCCTCGGCCACCCGCAGCGGGTGGTGCAGGGGCGAGACCAGGCTGCCCGCGCGGATCTTCACCCGCTCGGTGATCGCCGCGACCGCGGCCGAGGTGACCGCCGGGTTGGGGTAGAGCCCGCCGAACGGGTGGAAGTGCCGTTCGGGCGTCCAGACGGCCTCGAACCCGTTCCGGTCGGCGAACCGGGCGCCGTCCATCAGCAGGCCGTACCGGTCCTCGGTGACCGCCTGGCTGTCGTTGGCGAAGTAGAAAAGACTGAAGTCCACGCGTCCCCTCCGGGATGGGTCGGGTCAGGATGTGGTCAGGAGCCGGCGCAGATGCCCCCGGTCGGCCTTGCCGTTGGCGTTCAGCGGCACGGCCTCCAGCCGGTGCAGCCGCCGGGGCACCATGTGCAGCGGAAGCCGGCGGCGCAGCCAGCGCCGCACGTCCCGGTCGGCCAGCTCGTCCCCGGTGTAGGCCGCGACCAGCTCGGTGCCCTCGCCCTCGCCGAGTGCGAGCACGATCGCCTGGCCCACCCCCGGGTGGGCACGCAGGGCCGCCTCGATCTCGCCCAGCTCGACCCGGAAGCCCCGGATCTTCACCTGGTTGTCGAGCCGCCCGAGGTGCAGCAGGGCACCCTCCACCTGCCGCACCCGGTCACCGGTGCGGTAGTAGTGCGCGGGGGTGAGGGGGGTGCGGCCGTCGTAGGGTTCCGCGCGGCCGTCCCGGAAGGCCAGGAACCGCCCGGTGTCGTCGGCCGGGTCGAGGTAGCCGCCGAACCGCTGCGAACCACGGACGCACAACTCGCCTTCGGCGGCCGGGTGGCCGTTCTCGTCGATCACGAGATGGTCGAGGAACGCATAGATCTCGCCGATCGGCACGGTGCCGTTGGCGGTCCGCGGCCAGTGCGAGCGCCGCGCCGGCAGCGTGTACTCGGAGCAGGCGACCGTGAGTTCCGTCGGGCCGTAGACGTTGTCGATCGCCGACCCGGGGGCCGCCCGGTGCCAGGCCCGCGCCTGGTCGAGCGTGAGCTGCTCGCCGATGAACGTGCTGTGCCGCAACGTCCCGGCCGCGTTCTCCGGCAGGCCGGACAGCTCGACGGCGACCGACACCACCGACGGCACGCTGAACCAGTGCGTGATGCGCCGTTCCACCACGTAGTCGATCGGGGTGAGCAGGTCCCCGGCCGAGGGCACGCACAGCGTCGCTCCCCCGGCCCAGGTGACGAACAGGTCGAAGACCGAGGGGTCGAAGGTCAGGTCGAAGGTGTGCGACATCCGGCAACCGGGGCCCACGGCGTAGCGCCGCCGGTTGTGCTCGACGTACGGCGAGACGTTCCGGTGCGTGATCGGGACGCCCTTGGGCCGGCCGGTGGACCCGGACGTGAACAGCACGTACGCCAGATCGTCCGGCCGGCCACGGTACTCGCCCAGGAGGCGCTCCAGTTCCGGGTCCGGGGACGGGCCCGCCCCGGTGACGTCCTCGTCGGTCAGGAGCAGGGTGAGGACGCCGGCACCGGCCAGTTCCGCCTCCAGCTGGGGACGGCCGGCCGGATCGGCCAGCAGGACGTCGATCCGGGCCAGGTCGCACACCGAGCGGTTGCGGGCCGCCGGGTAGCCGGGGTTGAGCGGGGTCACGGCCGCGCCCAGCCGCAGCGCCGCGAGGTACCCGACGCAGGAGTGCGGACCCTGGCCGGCCAGCAGGGCCACCCGGGCGGGAACGCCGTCGTACGCCTGCCGGATCCGGGCGGCCAGAGCCGTTGCGGCAGCGTGCAACTCACCGTAGGTCAGGGTGTGCCCGGCGGCCTCCAGGGCCGGCGCGGCCGGGGTCGCGAGGGCGGACGCCGTGAACCACTCGTACAGCGTGCGGTCACTCATGACCCACCCGCACCGGCGCCTGCCGCGCACCGGTCAGGTCGGGGGCGGTCAGCGTCATCGTGGTGGGCTCCGGCTGCCGGGTGGGCAGCACGTGCAGCACCTCGATGCCGTCGTCGGGCCGCCCGGTCACGGAAACGGCCGTGCAGTCACAGGGTTCCGGGGTGAAGCCCGCGAACCGGTAGGCGACCTCCATCATCCGGTTGCGGTCGGTGCGCCGGAAGTCGGCGGTCAGGTGCACCTGGGCGCGGGCCGCCTGGTCGAGCAGCCAGCGCAGCAGCACCGTGCCGGCCCCGAACGCCACCACCCGGCACGAGGTGGCCAGCAGCTTCAGGTGCCATCTGTCCGGGAACCGTTCCAGCAGAACGATTCCCACCGCACCGTGGCCGCCGAACCGGTCGGACATGCTGGTCACGAGCACCTCGTGACGCGGGTCGTCGAGCAGGTCACGCAGGGCCGCGTCGGAGTAGTGCACGCCGGTCGCGTTCATCTGGCTGGTGCGCAGCGTGAGTTCCTCCACCCGGGCCAGGTCGGGCCCGGTCGCCCGGGCGATCCCCATGCCCAGGTCGAGCGTGCGCAGGAAGTCCTCGTCCGATCCCGGGAAGACCTCCCGGGCACCGGCCCGCTCGGCGTTGGCCCGGTACATCGCCCGCCGGTTGCGCGAGTCGGCCGTGACGATCGGCCGGAACTCCGGCCGGTCCAGCAGCCCGGCCAGGTCGGTGGCCGGGTAGCTGCGCACCTCGGGCAGGTGGAAGGCCACCTCGGCGCGCTCGGTCGCCTGGTCGTCGACGAAAGCGAACGTGGACAGCGCCAGGTTCAGCCGGTCCGCGACGTGCCGCACGGCCTCCGACTTCGGCCCCCAGCTGATCTGCGGCATCAGGAAGTACTCCTCCAGCCCCAGCTCCCGGAGCTTCTTCCAGGCCACCTCGTGGTCGTTCTTGCTGGCCACGGTCTGGAGGATGCCGCGCCGGTCCAGCTCGGCGACGACGGCCCGCACCTCCTGGCTCACGGCCACCTCGTCGCCCTCGGACAGGGTGCCCCGCCAGAGCGTGTTGTCCAGGTCCCAGACCAGGCACTTCACCGTCTTCGGGGCGCCGGTGGACGCGTTCAGATCTCCCACAGGGTCACCGCCCAGGCCGCGACCGGGCTGTTGTTGAGCACCAAAACGTGATCTCCCTCGGTGAGTTCGTCACTGGCGACCAGACGCTCCAGGTTGAGCACCACGTCCATCGCGCCCAGGTGGCCGTAGCGGGTGAGGTGGGTGGCGCAGACCGGGTGGATCGGCAGGCCGAGCAGCGACTCGTAGAACTGGTACGCGCCGGCCGTCACGTTCTGCATCAGCACGGCCCGCACCCCCGAACGCGGCACCCCGGCGTCCTCCAGCACGGCGTCCACCAGCCGGCCGAAGCGCAGCCGGCTCTGCATGGCCAGCTCGAACCGGTACCGGTCGGGCGAGCGGCACTCCTCGACCCACTCGTAGAACGGCGCCTGCTTGTAGTCCACCGAGAACAGGTCGTGGAACGTGCCGTCGGTCTCCAGGCGGTGTGCGCGCAGCACCGGGCGCCCACCGCGCACCATGGTCATGGCGAAGGCCCCGTCACCGATCACCGTCACCGGGTAGCGCACCCGGTCCAGCCCGGTCGGCCGGCTGGCGAAGGCGATCATCACGCTGTGCCGGGACGGGTCGGCGGTCAGCAGGTCGTGCGCCAGGCCCCAGGCCGCGCTGGAGCCCGCGCAGCCCAGACCGTCGAGGGTGAGCGCGAATCCGGAGGTCAGCTTCGCCTCGGCCTGCACCTGCCCGGCGTCCGAGCCGAGCAGCACGTCCGGCGAGCGGGGCCCGACCAGGATCAGGGCGTCGGGTTCCGGCGCTCCCGGGTCCTGGTCGGCCAGCAGGGCCTGGCAGGCGCGGGCCGCCAGCCCGGCGGCCGGCGACTCGATCGTGCCGACCGTGGCGACGCCGCTGGAGTCGGCGAACTCCTGCTCCTGCACACCCAGCAGGGCGTAGTCGGGCAGGGAACTGACCGGCCGCAGTTCGCCGTCCCCGGGCAGGACACTCCGGACCAGGCCGATGCCGATGCCGATGCCGTCGCCGGTCATGCCCACACCACCCGGGCCCGCTCGGCGAGCAGCAGCTGACTGATCTCCGTGCTGCCCTCGATGAGTTCCATCATCTTGGCGTCGCGGTAGGCCCGGGCCACCACGTGCCCGTCCTGCGCCCCGGCCGACGCGAGCAGCTGCACCGCCGAGCGCGCCGTCTCGGCGGCGTGTCCGGCGGCCAGGTACTTGGCCGTGACCGCCGCCGTCACCAGGTCCGGCGCGCCCTCGTCCCACCACCGGCTGGCCTGGGCGCAGCTGAGCCGGCTGGCCTGCTCGGCGGCCACCATGTCGGCGAGCCGCCGGGCGACGAGCTGGTGCGCGGCCAGGACCTGCCCGAACTGACGGCGCACACCGGTGTGCCGGACCGCCGCGCCCAGGCAGGCCTGCACGATGCCGACGCAGCCCCAGGCGATGGACAGCCTGCCGTAGGTCAGCGCCGCGGTGACCAGCCAGTCGAGCGGCAGCCCGGCACCGGCCAGGAGGCTGTCGGCGGGCAGGCGTACGTCGCGCAGGGTCACGTTCGCGTGCCCGGCGGCCCGGCAGCCGAGCGGGTCGGGAACCCGCTCGATCGTGACGCCGGGATGATCCGCCGGCACCAGGAGGGCACCCGCACCCGCCTCGTCCCCGCTCGCGAACCGTCCGAAAACCATGATGTGACTGGCGTAGTCGGCTCCGGTGATCCACACCTTGGCGCCGTTGACCCGTACCGTGTCGCCCTCGGACACGATCAGCGTGCTCATCCCGGACAGGTCGCTGCCCGCGTCCGCCTCGCTGAAGGCCACCGCGGCGAGGTCGCCGGAGGTGAACCCGCTCAGGTAGGCGGCCCGCTGCTCGGGGCTGCCGAACCGCTGCACCGTCCAGGCGGCCATGCCGTGCGACGTCATCAGGCTGCGCAACGACGAGCAGCGGCTGCCGACGTGCGCGGTCAGCTCGCCGTTCTGCACGGAGCTCAGGCCCGGCCCGCCGTATGCGGCGGGCACCTGGGCGCACAGCACGCCCTTCGACCCGAGTTCGTGGATCAGCCCGGTGGGCAACCGCCCGGCCCGGTCCCAGTCACCGGCCCGGTCCCCCACCAGCTCGTCCACCAGGCCGGCCAGGCCGGCCACGTCAGCCACGTCAGCCACGTCGGCCCGGGCGTCAGTCATCCTCTCCCCCGGTCAGTCTCAGCACCAGGGCGGTCATCGCCCCGACCGTGCGGAAGTTGTCCAGCCGGATGTCGTTGCCGGTCACCGCCACCCCGAACGTGCTCTCCAGGTGCACCAGCAGCTCCAGGGCGAAGAGCGAGGTGACCAGCCCGGAACCGAACAGGTCCAGGTCGGGTGCGACGGTCTGCCGGGTGCGCTGCTCGAGGAACCCGATCAGGTTCGCGGCGACCGTGTCGGCGGTGATCCCGCCGGTGAAGGTGGTCATGACGTGGTGCCTCCGTAGTCGAAGAAGCCCCGGCCGGTCTTGCGCCCCAGATCACCGGCGCGGACCTTGGCCAGGAGCAGGTCGCAGGGCTCGTAACCGGTGTCGCCGGTGCGTTCCCGCAGCACCTCGAGCGAGTCGGCGACGTTGTCCAGCCCGATCAGGTCGGCCGTGGCCAGCGGCCCGGTGGGGTGACCCAGGCAGCCCCGGAACACCTCGTCGACCGCCTCCGGGGTGGCCACCCCGTCGGCCACGATCCGGGCCGCCTCGTTGATCATCCGCTGGAGGATCCGGTTGATCACGAAGCCCGGCCCGTCACCGACCAGCACCCCGTGCTGCCCCAGGTCGTCCAGCAACCGCACCGCCGCGTCCATCGCGGCCGCGCTGCTGCGTGGGCCCTGGATCAGTTCCGCGGTGCGGATCAGGTAGGGCGGGTTCATGAAGTGGATGCCGACCAGGTCGCCCGGCCGGGCCACCCACCCGGCCTGCTCGTCGATCGGGATGGCCGAGGTGTTCGAGACGATCAGGGTGCCCTCGGCGACCACGGCGGACACCTCGGCCAGCACCTTGCTCTTGGTCTCGGCGCGCTCGGTGACCGCCTCCACGACCGCCCGGCACCCGGCGACGGCGTCCAGGTCGGTGGTGGTGGTCAGCTCGCCGGAAGGCTCGTCCCGCGGCAGCTTCCCGAGCAGCTGGGCCATGCGCACCTGGCCACGCACCGCCGAGGCGGCCCGGCGCAGGATCTCCGGGTCGACGTCCACCAGCACCACCGGCAGTCCCCGGCCGACGGCCAGGGCCGCGATCGCCGTGCCCATCACCCCGGCGCCGAGCACCGCCAGCGGCCGCGGTCCGGCGGGTCCGGCGGCACCGGTCCCGTCGGTCCCGCCGGTCATCGGTCGCTCCCCGGCTCGTCGGTGGTCAGGGCGGGCAGCAGGTCACCGATGTCCGGCACCCGCCGGGCCAGGAACGTCAGCCCGTCGCGCAGTTGCTCACCGGTCACCGCCGGGGAGAGCCGGTTGCGCCGCAGCCAGGGCTGCCAGCCCCGGGCCTGCACCCCGTCCTCCCGCAGCTCGTGCCCGTCCAGCTCGTACAGCGCGGTCGAGGACAGCACCGGGCTCCCGGTCTCCAGGGCCCGGTCGGCGACCAGCTTCTGCCACTCCCGCAACGGCACCGGGCGGGTCGGGAAGCCCACCTCGCCGAGCATCTCGAACAGCCGGCCCAGGCCCGGCGAGCGCTCGTCCACCAGGTGGTAGGCCCGGCCGACCGAGCTGGGCGACAGCGCCAGCTCGACCACGGCCCGGGAGAGCACGTCGACCGGGGAGATCGGCAGCCCCCGCTCGTCCTGCGGGTGTGCCCCCACGGCCAGCCCGCTGGCCAGGGAGAACCAGATCAGGTCCCGGTCGTTGCAGGCACCGGTGGCGGTCGAGGCCATGATCAGGCCGGGCCGGAAGACCCGGATCCGCATCCCGTCCTGCTCGGCCCGTTCCAGCAGGCGCTCGGACACCCACTTGGCCACGCCGTAGCCGCCGAGCTGCGGGTCGAGCGGCTGCTCGCGGGTCTCCAGCAGGCGGTCGCCGGAGCCGACGGCCGGCCCGGTGGCGGCCACCGTGGAGATGAAGCTCAGGTCGCGGATGCCGGCCGAGCGCATCCAGACCAGCAGGTCGGCCAGCGGCAGCACGCTGTCGTGCCGCAGTTCGCGGTAGGGCTCGGTGAACACCACCTTCGCGGCGCAGTGCAGCACGTGGCCGATCTCCCCGGCCAGCAGGCCGTCACGGTAGGTGCGGCCGATCGTGCCGATGTCCCGCAGGTCGCCGGGCACCACGTGCACCCGGGCCGGGTCGGGCCGGGGCAGGTCCAGTTTCGCGGCGGCGGCCTCCAGCCGTTCCCGCCCGCGCTCCTCGTCCGGCGCCCGCACGATGCAGTACACGTCGGCCTGGGAACGGGCGAGCAGGTCGTTCAGCAGGAAGGCACCGAGATAGCCGGTGGCTCCGGTGAGCAGCACGCCGCGCCCCGGTGCCTCCGGCCCGGCCAGGTCGCCCAGGGGCAGCTGGAGGTCCCGGTCGACCAGGGCGCCGTCACCGTCGGCCGCGGGGTCGGCCTGCTGCGCGTCGTCCGGGCCGCCCCGCATCCCCCGCACGATGCCCGCGATCGCCCGCACCGTGGCCTGGCTCCCACCGGCCCGGTGGATGTTGACCAGCACCCCGTGACGGCGCTGCACCTCCAGCACCATCTGCACGGAGAGCAGGGACGTGCCGCCGAGACGGCCGAACTCGTCGTCCGGGCCGATGTCGTCGACGCCGAAGAGCTCGCCCCACAGCGAGATCAGGTCGGACTCGATGCCGTCGGCGGGCGTCCGCGGTGCCGGGGACGCCTGCGGTGCGCCGGCGGATGTCCCGGCTGGTGTCCCGGCGGATGTCCCGGCTGGTGTCCCGGCGGATGTCCCGGCTGGTGTCAGCGGTGCCGCCGGCGCGTCCAGCGGGTACCGGTCCAGGGCCCAGTACCGTGACCGGGCGAAGGCGTACCCGGGCAGCCGCACCCGGCGTCCCCGCGGGGCGATCGCCGCCCAGTCCACCGGGACCCCCGCGAGCCAGGCGGCGCTGAGCGCCTCCTCGACCACGTCGTCCACCGTGTCGGGCCCGGCGGTGGCCTTCACCTCGACGCGCACCAGGTGCCGGTCGCCCGGACCGGCCGCCGGCACCTCGGGTACCACCCGGGTGCCCGCGGGCAGGGCCGTCAGCAGGGTCTCCAGCAGGCCGCCGGGCCAGTTCGCCCCGGCGGGGGCGAGCACCAGGGCGTCGCACCGGTCCGGCACCCGCCCGGTGCGCACCGCGGGTGGGCGGGGCAGCCGCAGGGCCGCGACCAGATCGCCCTGCGGGGCCGTCACCACCCTCCGCACCCCGAAGTCCGTGCGGCCCACCCGCAGGGTGTGCGCCACGTCGGCCAGGTCGAGGTCGCCGGTCTCGAGAACGTCCGCCAGCCGGGCGGACTGGGCGTCCAGCTCGGCCCGGGACCGGGCCGACAGCACCAGCCGGTGCACCGGGCGGGCGGGGGCCGGTGCCCGCACCGGAGGCGGCGGCGGTGCGAGCACGGCGGCCGCGTTGGTGCCACCGACCCCCATCGAGTTGACCAGGACGTGCCGGTCCGGCTCCTCGGTCAGCCCGGCCTCGGTGAGGACGGTGAACGGGCTCTCGGCGAGCAGGCCCGGGTCACGGGGCCGGGTGTACATCGGGTGCGCGGGCAGCCTGCCGGTACGGGCCACGTGCACCGCCTTGATGAAACCGGCGATACCGGCGGCCGGCCCGGTGTGGCCGATGTTGGTCATCACCGACCCGAGACCGCAGTAGCCGGTCTTCTCGGTGGTCTGCCGGAACGCCGCGCTCAGCGCCATCAGCTCGATGTGGTCGCCGACCGCGGTGGCCGTGCCGTGCGCCTCGACGTAGCGCAGCCGGTCGGCCGGCACGTCCGCCACCCGCAGGGCGGCGGCCACCACATCGGCGACGCCGGCCGGACCGGGAGCCACGAATCCCATCCGGTCGGCGCCGTCGTTGCCCACCGCGCTGCCCTTGAGCACCGCCAGCACGGGATCACCGTCGGCCAGTGCGTCATCGAGCCTGCGCAGCGCCACCACGCCCACTCCGGAGCTGTAGGTCGTGCCGGTCGAGCGGGCGTCGAACGACCGGCAGAACCCGTCCTCGGAGAGCACCCCGCCGGGCTGGTGGTGGTACCCCCGGAAGGGTTCCAGCACCGTCGCCCCTCCGGCCAGTGCGATGTCGCACTCCCCGGACAGCAGGCTGAGAGTGGCGTAGTGCACGGCGTAGAGAGACGACGAGCATCCGGTCTGGATGCTCAGCGCCGGGCCTCTCAGGCCGAGTTTGTAGGCGACCCGCGACGGCATGAAGTCCGCCTGGCCACCGACGGTCAGATCGAGATCGTCGACCGCGGCACGGATTCCGTCCTGCCGGGCCCGGGCCGCGAGCAGGGCCGCGGAGTATCCCCCGGCCGCGCTGCCGGCGAACACGCCCACCACCGGGCCGCCCGGTCCCTGGGGGCGGGCCGGGTGCCCGGCGGCCTCCAGGGCCTCCCAGGATGCCTCCAGGAAGATCCGGTGCTGCGGGTCGATGGTCTCGGCCTCGCGCGGCGGGTAACCGAAGAACTCGGCCGCGAACCGGTCCACCCCGGGCAGGGTGGCCCCCACCCGGACGAATCCGGGGGCGGCGGCCTCCTGCTCACCGATGCCCGAGGCCCGCAGCACCTCGTCCGGCAGCTCACGCATCGAGACCACGCCGCCGTCGATGTTGCGCCAGAACTCCTCCGGGGTCCAGGCGTCGGGGTAACGGCAGCCGATGCCGACGACCGCGATCTCCGTGCCGGCCGTCACTCGGCAGCCCCCGAGACGGTGGTGACCGGGGTGGCGGCAGGGTTCGTGACGGGGTTGGTGGCGGCGGCCCCGCGGCCGAGCAGGCGGCTGCGGTCAGGGGTGGCGCGAACCACCTGACCGGTCCCGTCGGCCCCGTCGATCCCGTCGGCCCCGTCGGCCGGTGACAGCAGCTC
Organism: Kineosporia corallincola; assembly: GCF_018499875.1. Taxonomy (GTDB): domain Bacteria; phylum Actinomycetota; class Actinomycetes; order Actinomycetales; family Kineosporiaceae; genus Kineosporia; species Kineosporia corallincola. The sequence goes on from NZ_JAHBAY010000012.1 coordinate 54,217, forward strand.
GACCTGCGCCCGCACCGTGCTGTGCTGGAACAGGTCCGAGACCTTGATCGGGCGGGCGCTGAGCGGCCGCAGCTCCTCCCACAGCATGATCAGCAACAGCGAACTGCCGCCCGACTCCAGGAATTTCGCGTCGTCCGGCACCGTCTGGGCCGGGTCCAGGTCGAGCACCTCGGTCCAGGCCCGGCGCACCGACTCGGTCAGGTCCGCCCGGCTGGGGACCGTTCCCGCCGGGGTGACTGCGTTCTGGCCACCTGCGTTCTGCATCGTGCTCTCCTGAAGGGGGTGCGAGGTCGGATCGGACGACAGGGCCCGGGCCACCGCGACCAGCTCACCGAGCAGCGCGGTGGCGGTGTCCGGATCGAAAAGGTGCACGGCGTAAGACAGGTCGAGCTCCAGGTGGTCTCCCAGATCGGTGACCACCAGCTCCAGTTCGTGCTTGATGTGCAGCGGGTCGAGGGGCCGGTAGCGACCCCCGGTCCGGGGGCCGAGCGCCGCCGGCACGTCGCGGCCCTCCTGCACGCTCAGGTAGACCGGGGTCAGCGGGGGACGGCTCAGGTCCCGTTCCGGGTGCAGCGCCGCCACCACCTCGTCGAACGGCACACCGGCGTGCCGGAAGGCGAAGGTGCCGCTCTCCCGCACCCGGCCCAGGAGCCGCGGCCAGGACGGGTCGCCGGTCAGGTCCACCCGCAGCACCAGCGTCTCGACGAACATCCCGATCGCCTCCGCCTGCGCGGCGGTGTCCCGCCCGGCCCAGGGGAAGGCGAGGAGGAAGTCACGCTGCCGGCCACGCCGGGCCAGCACGGTGGCCAGCAGCGCCGCCGACGTCATGAAGAGCGTGGCCCCGGCCCGCGTCGCGGCCTCCCGCAGCCCGGCGGTGGTCGTGGCGTCGATCCGGGCCGTGACGGAACCGGCCAGGGTGTGCTGCACCTCGCCGCGTTCCCGGTCGGCCGGCAGTTCGACGTCGACCGGGGCACTGCCCAGCCGGGCCACGACCTGCTCCAGCGCGGCGCGGTCCGGCGCCGTCCCCGGCTCCCGTCGTGGCCCCGGCGCAGCGGGCTCCGCAACGGTCTCCCCGCGGTAGCGGGCGGCGATCTCCTCCACCAGCAGCCGCCGCGACCAGCCGTCGACGACGATGTGGTGTGCCACCAGCACCAGCAGGGTCTGCTCACCGCGGCGTAGCAGTTCGGCCCGCACCGGCGGGCCGGTCGCCAGATCCATCGCCTCCCAGCAGAATTCGGCCAGGTGCTCACGCAGCTCGGCGTCGCTCCAGGCGCTCGCGTCGACGGTCCCGGCCCGGGCCGGGGCGGCGTCGGTGCGCAGGCAGACCTGCCGCAGCCGCCGGTCCAGGTGGAACCGGGCCCGCAGCACCGGGTGCCGGGCGAGCACGTCGTCGACGGCTCGGCGCAGCGCGCCGGCATCGACCGGCCCGGTGTACTCGATCACCGAGGGCAGCAGGTAGGCCGCCCGGTGGGACGGCAGCCGGTCGAGTGTCCAGAACCGGGCCTGGACCGGGTCGGCCGGCCGCGGAGCGGACGGATCATGCTGCGGTGCCGGCACTTCCGGCGCCCCCGGCGAATCCGGGACGACCGGCGAGTCCGGGACGACCGCGGCCCGGTGCAGGAGCTCGGCCAGGTGGGCGACCGTCGGCTCGGCGAGGAAGTCGCGCGGGGTGACCACCACGCCCCGGCGCCGCTGGGCCTCGGCCAGCATGCTGATGACCAGCAGCGACTGCCCCCCGGCGGTGAAGAAGTCCGAGTCCGGGGCCAGCCGGGCCGGGCTCCCCGGCAGTACCGCCGCGAAAAGCTCCTCGGCCTGCGCGTAGTCGGATGCCTCATAGCGCTTCCCGGTCACCGCCGGGCCCGCCCCGGACGTCACCGCACGCACGTTCCCCACCGGGACGGGGCCCGCGGGCAGGTCACCGACCACCCGGTCCGGGTCCGCCGTCACCTCCTCCAGCAGCCGCACGAAGCCCGCACCCAGCTCGTCCACCACGGCCGCCGGGTAACGGTCGGTGTCGTGCTCGATGGTCAGGACCGCACCGGACGCGGTCTCGTCGAGCATGAGCAGGAGGTCGAACTTGGCCGTGCCGGTGCCCAGCACCACCGGCCGGCGCCAGGGCGAGGTCTCCTCGTCCCAGGCCGGGGCCACCATGTTCTGGAGGACGAACCCGACGTCGGCCGGGGCCAGGCGGCCCTCACCCCGCAGCGCCGCGATCCGCGCGGTCAGCCGGTCGAACGGCAGCCTCTGGTACGACAGCGCACCGTAGAACTCGGCCCGGGCCGCCGCGCAGAGCTGCCGGAACGTCGCCCCGGGCACGACCCGGCAGCGCAACGGCACGGTGTTGACGAAGAACCCGACCAGCGGTGCCAGATCGGTCTCGGCCCGGTTGGCCGTCATCACCCCGAGCAGGAAGTCCCGCCGCCCGGAACGCCGGGCCACCAGCACCTCGACCACCGTGGAGAGCAGCACGAACGGCGTGACCCGCAGCGAACGGGACCGTTCGGCCACGGCCTCCCAGACCGGTGACGGCACCTCGAAGCCGCGGTGCGCCCCCGGCCGGGCCCCGTCGGGAGCGGCGGGACGCCCGGAGCAGCCGGCCAGCACCGGTCCCCCGGCGAGCGGGGCCAGCACCGCGGCCCTCTCCTGGAGCGCGGTGGCGATCTCCGGTGACCGCGCCACCTCCTGCTCCCGCAGCGCGAAATCGGCGTACTGCAAGGGAAGTTCCGCGAACTGCGGGTCACGGCCGGCCAGGAGCGCCCGGTAGGCGACGGTGAGGTCCCCGAACAACGGGGCCAGCGACCAGCCGTCGACCGCGATGTGGTGCACACTCAGCAGCACGGTGTCCGGTCCGGTGTCCCCGCTCCAGACCACGGCCCGCAGCACCTGCCCGTCGGCCGGCGAGAGGGGCCGGGCCGCGAGCGTCCCGCAGTCGTCGAGGGCCCGGGCCGGCACGTCGTCACCGGCGGGCACGTCGATGCGCAGAACCTCGATCACCGGCCGGTCCATGACCTGCTGCACCGGCGCCCCGTCCACCAGGCGGTAGCGGGTGCGGAGGATCTCGTGCCGGGTCGCGACCGACTCCAGCGCGCCCGCCAGCACCGTCGGGTCGACCGGCACCCGGGCCGTGAACAGCAGCGGCACGTTGTAGGTGGGGTTGCCGGGTGCGGCGGCGTCGGTCAGCCAGACCCGCAGCTGGGCACTCGAGAGGGGAGCCTCCCGGGCGCTCACGCGGCCCGCACCGTGGTCCGGACCCGCGTGCACAGGTCGGCCAGCGTGTCGGCGAGCAGCACCTCGGCGGCGTCCACCGGACTGCTCAGGCCGTCCTGGATCCGCGCGGCCACCTGCATCGCGAGGATCGAGTTGCCGCCCAGGTCGAGGAAGTTGTCGGCGGCGCCGATCCGGCTCACCCCCAGCACGTCCCGCCAGGCGGTGGCCACCACGTCGTCCACCTCGTCGGCCGGCCCCTCCGGGGCCGCGGCGGCCACCGGTCCCACCGACACCGGCGACCCCACCGGCGGTTCCGGTTCGAGCAGCGCCAGCAGGGCGGCCCGGTCGGTCTTGCCGGTGGGCCCGATCGGCAGACGCTCCAGGAACAGCCAGCGCGAGGGCAGCATGTAGGCCGGCAGCCGGGTGGTCAGCTCGCCGGTCAGGGTCTGCGCCCGCAGCACCGTTCCCGGCGCCGGCAGCGCGAACCCGGCCAGGACCGCGGCCGGCCCTTCGCCGACCTTCTCGACGAAGGCTGTGTCGACGAGACCCGTTGCCACGGCGGCCCGTTCGATCTCCTCGAGCTCGATCCGGAACCCGCGCAGCTTCACCTGCCGGTCGCGGCGTCCCAGCACCTCGAACACGCCGTCCCCCGTCGTCCTGGCCAGATCACCGGTGCGGTAGACCATGTCGCCGGTTCCGGGCCGGGTGACGAACTTCTCGGCCGTGAGCTCGGGGCGCCCCAGGTATCCCAGCGCCAGCCCCGGGCCGCCGACGCACAGTTCGCCGAGCTCGCCGTCGGGCACCGGGGCGAGCCGCTCGTCGAGCACGTGCAGGCTGGTCTGCTGCAACGGGCGGCCGACCGGGATCCGGTCCAGCCCGGCCGTGCTCCGGTCGTTACAGTCGAAATAGGCCGCGAACGTGGTGGTCTCGGTCGGACCGTACCCGTTCACCAGGCGTCCCGGCGGGCCGGCCGCCAGCACCCGGCGCACCGCGCCGAGCTCCAGCTGCTCCCCGCCCACCACGAGCGTCCCCAGTCGGGAGAACGCGCCGGGACGCTCGCGGGCCAGTGTGTGGAACAGCGAGGTGGTCAGGAACAGCGCGTCCAGGCGCTCGGCGCGGGTCAGCCCGATCCAGTCGTCGAGCGGCAGGTCGCCGAACCCCGGCAGCACGACCACCGTCCCGCCGGCGATCAGGGCGTTCCAGATCTCGAAGGTGGTGGCGTCGAAGGCCGGGTTGGCCGCGTTGCCCACCCGGTCGCCCGCCTCGATCGTGCAGAACAGCGGGTCGACCGCGAGGCGGCGCACGGCCCGGTGCGGAACCACGACGCCCTTGGGACGGCCGGTCGAGCCCGAGGTGAACGCCACGTAGGCCGGATCGCCGGGGGCGGGATCGGGCCCGCCGTAAGCGTCTTCGCCCTCGCCGGCGAACTCCGGGGCCTCCACCACGGTCAGGTCGGGCAGGCGCTCGCGCCACCCGGACGGGTCGGGCACGGAGCGCGGGGCGCACACCGCCACCCGCACACCGGAGTCCTGGAGGATGCCGGCCAGCCGGTCGGCCGGCGCCATCGCGTCGAGCGGCAGGTAGGCCGCACCGGCCCGGAGGATCCCGAGCAGGGTGACGACCAGCGAGACCGAGCGGTTCTGGGCCACCGCCACCAGGTCCGAGGGCCGCACACCCACCTCGTTCAGCCCGGCGGCCAGCCGGCCCGCCCGGAGCCAGAGTTCCCGGTAGTTCAGGGTCTCGCCGGTCAGCGGATCGCGGACGGCGGGGGCGTCCGGCCGCCGGACGGCCCAGCGACCGACCAGGGCGGGGACCGCGGTTTCCGGATCCGGCCGGTCCAGGGGCGTGCCGAGGTGTTCCACGCGATTCCTCCAGAGGCTTCGATCACCCGGCGGGCGGGCGGCACGGAAATCTGGAAATGACGAAGAGGGAGCCGGCCGGACGAACGCCGGAAATCAACGGACCGCACCGGACGGAAATTCAGGAATTCAGCGAGAACCCCAGCCGTGGTCGGCCATCGTGTTCAGCCGGGCGGACGATTGAGATCCCTCGAAGGACGCACCCATTCGTTCGGGAAACAGGCACGGCGGCGCACCTGGAAGCATCTGTTCATTCCCCCAGAACTCAACGTTTGCAACGGGCCGTGTCAAAGCTGACACCCACGGTCACATCCGAGCAAGAGCGGCACTCCGCACGTTGATGCACTGCACAAGTGCGTACAACTCAGACAAAACGGTCATGATCAATGGAATGGTCGGTGACACAGCGAGTTTGATGATCCACACATGGCCATCTCGCGCCGCCGGCGACGGACCCGGCCGATCGGCCACCGTCGATCACGGCCCGCAATCTTCACCGTTCGTTCAACGTCCCGCAGACCACGCGCCAACGTTGACATAACCGGACAATCCACTACGCTCCTTCGTGGCCTTCCGCTCTCCGGAAGCCCTTCCCCTCCCGTCCGCCCAACCGCCCGTCCGGTTCTGCCGGAAATTCGGCGCAGGTCGTCCCCGAGCGAATCAGGCGAGGTATCCAGATGGTCGGAACAGACCGCATCGGCACGACGCTGCGGACGTGGTTCGGCGAACTCGTCCCGGCCCGCGGCCCGGCCCGTCGGCTCGCCGTGCTGACGATCGTGCAGTCCACCGGCTACGGCCTCTTCCTGACCTCGAGCGCGATCTTCTTCCGCGAGACGATCGGGCTCAGCACCACCCAGGTCGGCCTGGGGCTGTCGATCGCCGGTCTCGCCGGGCTGCTCCTCACCGTGCCGATCGGGCGCCTCGCCGACCGGTTCGGGGCCCGGCGGCCGCTGTTCGCCCTCTACGCCGCGCTGATCGTGCTGTTCACCGCCTACTGCGGGGTGACGAACTTCGCCGGCTTCGTGCTGGTCGCCAGCCTCATCTCGATCTGTGAGACGTCGGTGACCCCGCTGCGTGCCACCCTCACCCACGAGCTGTTCCCGCCCGAGGACCGGGTGCGGGTCAGCGCCCAGATGCGCAGCCTGCTCAACGTCGGATTCATGGCCGGCGCGGCCGGGGCCGGGGCGGCACTGGCCGTCGGCACCCGCTCTGCCTTCATCGCGGTGGTGCTGCTCTCCGCCCTCGGCCACGCGTTCTGCGCCGTGATCGTGTGGCGCCTGGAGCCGGGGCCCGTCCGGGAACCGGTCGCCCCGCATCCCCACCAGAACCGTTCCGGCCTGCGCGATCTGCGGTTCGTCGGGCTCGCCCTGCTGGCCGGGGTGCTGGAGTTCTACCAGCCGATCCTCACCGTGGCCCTGCCCCTGTGGATCGTCACCCGCACCGACGCGCCCAACTCGGTGAACGCGGTGATCCTCATGCTCGACACCGTTCTGGTCATCCTGCTCCAGGTCGCCGCCAGCCGCGGGGCCGAGACCGTGCCCGGCGCCGCCCGCATGCTGCGCCGCTCCGGCCTGGTGCTGGCCCTGTCCTGCGCCGTCTTCGCCACCACGCAGGGTGCCTCGGCCGCGGTCGCGATCCCGGTTCTGCTGATCGGCACGGTGGTGCTGGTGGTGGGCGAGCTGAGTCAGGCCGCGGGTTCGTGGGGCCTGGCCCTGCACCTGCCGCCCCCTGGCAAACAGGGTGAGTACCAGGGGGTCTTCGCCCTGGGCCGCGGCCTCCAGCAGACCACCGGGCCGGCCGTCGTCACCTTCCTGGCCGTGTCCCAGGGCTGGTGGGGCTGGCTGGTGCTGGGCGTACTGCTGGCCGCCGCCGGGCTGGCCTGCCCGCCGCTCACCCGCTCGGCCCAGGCCGCCCTGGCCGGCGCCGCTCCGCTCCCGCCGACCCCCAGCCCGGCGGGAGCCGGTGGCACGGCCCCCGAAACCGGCGTCTGAGAGCCCCGGTTCAGTCCTCCGGCTGAACCGGCCTGGCCTTCAGCCGTTCCCCGGGCTGGTTCTCCGGGAAGTGGCACGCCACCTGGTGATCCGGTGCGGCCAGGGCCAGCGGCGGCTCCTGCACCGAGCAGATCTCCTGCGCCTTCCAGCACCGGGTGTGAAAACGGCAGCCCGACGGCGGTTTCAGCGGGCTCGGGGCCTCACCCCGCAGCCGGATGCGCTCCCGGTCGGCGCGCACGTCCGGGTCGGGCACCGGCACGGCCGACAGCAGCGCGTGCGTGTACGGATGCATCGGCCGCTCGTACAGGCCGTCCCGGTCGGCGATCTCGACGATCTTGCCGAGATACATCACCGCGACCCGGTCGGAGATGTGACGGACGACGGACAGGTCGTGCGCGATCACCACGTAGGTCAGGCCGAACTCGTTCTGGAGGTCTTCGAGCAGGTTGATCACCTGCGCCTGGATCGACACGTCCAGGGCCGAGACCGGCTCGTCGGCGATGATCAGCTTGGGCCGCAGGGCGATCGCCCGGGCCACCCCGATGCGCTGGCGCTGACCGCCGGAGAACTCGTGCGGGTAGCGGTTGTAGTGCTCCGGGTTCAGCCCGACCAGCTTCAGCAGTTCCTGCACGGCCGGCTTGATCTGGTTCGCCGGCAGCGTCTTGTGCAGCCGGAACGGCGCCCCGACGATCGACCCCACGGTGTGCCGGGGGTTCAGCGACGAGTACGGGTCCTGGAAGATCATCTGCACGTCGCGCCGCAGCGGCCGCAGCTGCGCCGTGGACAGGTGCGCCACGTCGCGGCCCTCCAGCGTGATCGAGCCCTCGGTGGGCTCGTCCAGGCGGGTCAGCAGCCGGCCGGTGGTGGTCTTGCCGCAGCCGGACTCCCCCACCAGGCCCAGGGTCTCGCCCCGGCGCACGCTGAAGTCGATACCGTCCACGGCCTTCACCGCGGCGACCTCACGGCGGAACAGGGCGCCCCGGTTCACCGGGAAGTGCCGCTTCAGGCCCCTGACGTCGAGCAGGACGTCGGTCTGTGTGCTGGTCTCTTCGACCGTCGGCGTACTCACAGCCGCGGTGACACCTCCTCCGCCCACAACTGGCGGCGCTTGGACGACGAAAGATGGCACGCCACGCTGTGTCCCGGTTGACCCGGCACGGCGAGCAGCTCGGGCACCTCGGTCAGCGCCCGGCCGTCGGTCTGGTCGTCATAGGGGCAGCGCGGGTTGAACGCACACCCGGTGGGCAGGTTGATCAGGCTCGGCGGGGACCCCGGCACCGGCAGCAGCCGCTCGGCGCGCAGCCGGTCCATGCGCGGCATCGAGCTGAGAAGTCCCCAGGTGTAGGGGTGTTCGGGGGCGTGGAAGATGTCCCGCACCGGCGCGTGCTCGACCGCCTTGCCGCCGTACATCACCAGCACGTCGTCGGCCAGCTCGGCGATCACCCCGAGGTCGTGGGTGATCATGATGACCGCCGACCCGAACTCCTTCTGGAGCCCGCGGATCAGGTCGAGGATCTCGGCCTGCACGGTCACGTCGAGCGCCGTGGTCGGCTCGTCGGCGATCAGCAGCTCCGGGTCGCAGGCCAGCGCCATCGCGATCATCGCGCGCTGCCGCATACCGCCGGAGAACTGGTGCGGGTAGTCGTCCACCCGCGACGCCGGCTCCGGGATGCCGACCCGGCCGAGCAGGTCGACGGCGTGCTGCCGGGCGGCCTTCCTGCTCACGTCGTTGTACAGCCGGTACGCCTCGACGATCTGGGCACCGACCTTGAAGTACGGGTGCAGCGACGACAGCGGGTCCTGGAAGATCATCGCCATCTTGCGGCCCCGCAGCCGGCGCACGAAATCCGCCGGGGCGCGGACCAGCTCGTCGCCGTCCAGCCAGATCTCGCCGGAGACGCGGGCGTTCGTGGTGCGGTGCAGGCCCATGATGCCCAGGCTGGACACGCTCTTGCCCGACCCGGACTCGCCGACGATGCCCAGCGTGCGGCCGCGCTCCAGCGAGAAGCTCACTCCGTCGACGGATTTCACCAGCCCGTCGTCGGTGGGGAAGTGGATCCGCAGGTCCTTCACCTCGAGGAAGGGCCGCTGCGCCACCGTGGCCTGCCCGGCCGTCTGCTCAGCCGTCTGCTCAGCCATCTAGAGCCTCACCCTCGGGTCGATCACGGCGTACAGAATGTCGACGACCAGGTTGGCCAGCACCACGAAGGTCGCCGCCAGCATGGTCACGCCGAGCACCTTGGGCAGGTCGTTGCTCGACAGCGCCTGCACCGTGTAGGTGCCGAGACCGGGCAGCGAGAAGGTCGATTCGGTGAGGATGGCACCGCCGATCAGCAGCCCCAGGTCGAGGCCGAAGATGGTGAGCACCGGGGTGAGGGTGGAGCGCAGCGCGTGCTTCAGCACCACGGTGCGCTCGGGCAGGCCCTTCGCCCGGGCGGTGCGGATGTAGTCCTCGTTCATCGTCTCGAGCATGCCCGCCCGGGTCAGCCGGGCGTACCCGGCCGCGTAGAGGAAGGACAGCGTGATCCAGGGCAGGATCAGGTCGTAGGCCCACTCGGCCGGATTCTCCAGCAGCGGCGTGTAACTGCCGCCGCCGGGGAAGATGCCGAGCGTGTAGCTGAACACCGAAAGGGCCAGCAGGCCAGTGAAGAACACCGGCAGCGACACCCCGGCCAGGGCAACCGCCATCGCCGCCCGGTCGAACACGGTGCCCCGGCGCAGCGCCGACAGCACGCCGGTGCCGACGCCGGTGACCAGCCAGAGCGCGGCCGCGCCGACCGCCAGCGACAGTGTCACCGGCAGCCGGTCGAGCAGCTCGGGCAGCACCGCGTTCTGGTCGATGAAGGAGTAGCCCAGGCACGGGGCCGGGCAGTCCTCCGGGGTGGACCCGCCCAGGTCGTAGGTGCGGCCCGCGAAGATGCCCTTCACGAAGTCGCCGTACTGCACCCAGATCGGGTCGGTGAAGCCGAGCTGCTCGGCCCGCTGGTGCACCTGCTCGGCACCGGCCGACTTGCCCACGTAGCGCGAGGCCAGGTCGTCCGGGCCGGCCCCGGCCAGCCTCGGCACCAGGAAGAAGATCGCGAAGGTGATGAGGCTGACCAGGGTCAGGATGACGACGGCGGCGGCCAAGCGCCGTGCGATGAACGCTGTCACTGCCCAGTCCTCTCCGGTCGCCGCCGTCGGTGGTTCATCGTGTTCCCGTTACCTTTCCGGAGCCGGTCAGTCCTGCGCCACGCCGAGCGCGGCGAAGTCGTAACCGTCGTAGCTGCTGGTGACGAACACATTGGTCAGGTTGGCCGGCCGGTAGAGCAGGACCTTGGCCCACACACCCGGGTACACCCAGGCGCCGTCCATGACCTTCTTGTCGATGTCGCCCCAGGTCTGCTGCCGCTTCGCGTCGTCGGTCTCGTTCACGGCCGCGTCGATCATCGAGTCGATCTCCGGGTCGCGGACGCTCAGGTTGGACGCGCCGCCGCTCTCCCGGATCACCCGGCTGTCGACCAGCTGGGCCAGGAAGCCGTAACCGTCCGGCCAGTCGGCCGCCCAGCCGTTGGCCATCAGGCCGAGGCCCTCCTTCTTGGCGAACGACGGCTTGCCGGCGTAGAGCGCGAAGTAGTCGCTCTGCGGGTAGGGCTTGAGCGTCAGCTTGATGCCGACCTTGGCCAGCGCCTGCTGCATCGACTCGGCGGCGGCCTTCTCGGCCGGGCGCTCGGCGCGGTAGCTGTAGCTGGTCTCGAAACCGTCGGGCTGGCCGCAGGCGGCGAGCGCCTCCTTGGCCTTGGCGATGCCGTCGGCCTCGTCCTTGACCGGGTAGGTGTCGAGCTTCTTCTGACCCGGGATGGTCGGCGGGAGCAGGCCGGTGGCCACGTCGCCGCCACCGATCGAGCCGCCGAAAGCGGTCTGGTAGCCGGTGCGGTCGGCCGCGTAGATCACGGCCTGACGGCACTCGATCTTGTCGAACGGCGCCACCTCACCGTTGATCGAGGTGAACCAGGTGCGGTTGATGGGCGCGGCGTCGGTGTACTTCTTCTTCTGCGGGTCGGCCAGCACCTGGGCCCGGGCGGCCGCGCCGACACCGAGGTTGGCGACGTTCACGTCCAGGTCACCGGAGAGCAGGCGCTGGTCGATGTCGTCGGCGTTGACGTTGAGGGCCACCTCGATGGTGTCCGGCAGGGCCGGGCGCACCTCGTCGGTGGAGGCGTCCCACTGGTCGTTGCGCACCAGGGTGAAGCTCTTGCCGTCCTGGTAGTCGGAGAACTTGTACGGCCCGGACGAGACCACCTCGGTCTTGTACTTGGAACCGGTGTCCTTGTCCTTCGGCACCGGGGCGGTGGCCGGCAGGGCGGCGAAGTTGTCGAACCCGCTGAACGGCTGGTTCAGGTGGAAGACGATGGTCTTGTCGTCCGGGGTCTCGATCGAGTCCAGGCCCTTGTCGTCCTTGTAGACGGAGTAGCCCTCGGGCACGTCCTCGAGGAAGTCGTTGAAGTACGTGGGCCCGTGCGGGAACGTCTCCTTGTCGAGCGACCGCTCCACCGCGTACTTCACGTCGGCCGACGTGATCGGGGTGCCGTCCTCGAACTTGATGCCGTCCTTCAGCGTGTAGGTCCAGGTCTTCGCGTCGTCCGACGGCTCGCCCAGGCCGGTGGCCAGGTCCGGCACCGGGGTGGCGCCCTCGGCGCCCGGGGCGGACTTGTAGGTCACCAGGGTGCGCGCGTAGTAGCGGGCGAAGTCCCAGCCGTAGGCGTAGTACGTGTCGCCGGGGTCGAGCGAGTCCCAGTCACCGGGGTTGGCGAAGCGGATCGTTCCCCCCTTGGCGTCGGACGGGTTCACGACCTGGTCGATACCCGCGCCGAAGGCGGCATCGGCACCGCTGCCACCGCCCTCGGCCCCGTCGTCGGAGGACCCCCCGCCGCACGCCGCCAGGCCGACCGCCAGGGCGGCGGCAGCGGCGACGGCGCCGATCGTGCGCCTACTTCTCATGGTGTGGACCACCTTCACCTCGTCACTCGGAATTTCCTCGAAATCCCTGGCAGGGGAACGACTACGGGCCCCCGCTTCCGGAGTGGTGCTCAGCGGGCGCGGGGATCGAGGGCGTCCCTCAGGCCGTCGCCGAAGATGTTGAACGCGAGCACGGTGACGAAGATCGCGACACCGGGCACCATCATGAACGTGGGATCGACGCTGTAGTACGTGGTGGCCGCGGAGAGCATGCCGCCCCAGGTGGCCGTGGGTGGGCGCACGCCCACCCCGAGGTACGACAGCGCGGCCTCGAACAGGATGTTCGTGGGGATCAGCAGGGTGGCGTAGACCAGGATCGGCGCGGCCAGGTTGGGCAGCAGCTCGCGGAACAGGATGTACGGCGTGCGCGCCCCGAGACTGCGTGCGGCGTCGACGAACTCACGTTCGCGCAACGACAGCGTCTGCCCCCGCACGATCCGGCCGATGTAGGGCCAGTTGAAGAAGCCGATGATGAAGATCAGCAGGGCGATGCGCAGGGCGTCGCCGTTCAGGCCGAACGCGCGGTCGGGCACCACCCCGGCCAGGGCCAGGGCGAACACCAGGATCGGGAACGCCAGGAAGAGGTCCATGGTGCGGCTGATCAGGGTGTCGACCCAGCGCCCGTAGTAGCCCGCGACCACACCGAGCACGGTGCCGATGACCACCGACAGCAGGGTGGCCAGGAACGCGATGAGCAACGAGATGCGGGCGCCGTAGACGACCCGGCTGAACAGGTCGCGGCCGTTCACCGGTTCCACGCCGAGCAGGTGGTCGCCGCTGATGCCGCCCCACCGGCCGATCGGCATGGACAGGTTCGGGTCGATCTGGTCGGCGTGGAACTCGTTCGGCGGGTGCCCGAGCAGCTTCACCACCAGCGGCGCGAAGATCGCGACGAGGACCAGCACGACGATCAGCACGCCACCGGCCAGCGCCCAGCGGTCGCGCTTGAGCCGGGTCCAGGCGATCTGGGTGAGGGAGCGCCCCTGGATGGCCACTCCGCCACCGGCGAGGACGGCCTCCGGCTGGGCGTCGGTGGCACCCCCGGGGACGTCGAGCGGAGCGGTCATGCGGGTCGTACTCCCCTTCGGGTCGGTGGAACGGCGCTGACGGGATGTGCCCGTTCGAGGGCTGGAACACGCTATGGCCTGAAAACGACCTGAATGTAAAACTTGTTGTGACCTGTGAGTTTCGGTGCACGTTAGCCAGTTGACCGGGGTCTGGCCAGTAAGGTTGCCCTTAGTTCGCCCGATATGTCACGCCTGTGCAGAGCCTGTCACATGATTGTGATGATCCGGCCACATCGGTGACATGCGGACATCGCGACCCGTCGACGTCCCGAGATCCGCTCCGGCACAGGCGAACTCCGGTCACCGGGGGTGCCTCTCCGATCACCCTGCGCGCCGGTGGCCCGCCGGCCGGCGTCAGACCACCGGCGCCAGCAGCAGCACCCCGGCCAGCCCGAGCACCGAGATCAGCGTCTCCATCACCGACCAGGTGCGCAGCGTCTGCCCCACGGTGAGCCCGAGATACTCCTTCACGAGCCAGAAACCGGCATCGTTGACATGCGAGAAGAACAGCGAGCCGGACCCGATCGCCAGCACCAGCAGCGCCACCCCGGGACTGCTCTGCGTGGCGGCGAGCGGTGCCACGATGCCGGCCGAGGTGATCGTCGCGACCGTGGCCGAGCCGGTCGCCACCCGGATGCCGACGGCGACCAGCCAGCCCAGCAGCAACGGCGACAGATCGGCGTCACGCGCGGCGCCGGCGATCACCTCGCCGACCCCGGCGTCGATCAGCACCTGCTTGAAACCGCCTCCGGCGGCGACGATCAGGAGGATCGCGGCGATCGGCGGCAGGGCCCCGGCCACGCTCCCGGAGACCCGGGCGCGGTCCATCCCGGTGGCGAACCCCAGCGTGAACATCGCGACCAGCGTGCCGGCCAGCAGCGCGACCAGCGGCTCGCCGGCCACCTCCAGCGCCTCGCGCACCGCGTCGCCCTCGTCGAGCGTCAGCTCACCGACCGCGCGCACGAGCATGAGGACGACGGGTAGCAGGACGGTCGCCACCGCGGGCCAGAATCCCGGCCTCCTGGGCGTCCCGGCGTCTTCGTCGGAACCAGGGACGACGGAACCGCCCGCGCCGGGCCCGGCCGCGGTCCTCTCGTCGTCCCCCGTTCTGTTCCGGTCCGAGATCCCCGACGCGGGAACGAGTTCCGGCGGGGCCTCGGCGACGACCGAGCGGGAGACCAGGCTCGCGAACACCGGCCCGGCGAGGATCACCGTGGGCACGGCGATCACCAGACCGAACAGCAGGGTGAGACCGAGGTCGGCATCCAGGGCGCTGACGGCGGCCAGCGGGCCCGGGTGCGGCGGCACCAGGCCGTGCAGCACCGACAGGCCGGCCAGGGCGGGGATCGCCACCTTCAGCAGCGGCACGCCGGTGCGGCTCGCGACCAGCAGCACGACCGGGACCAGCAGCACCACGCCGATCTCGAAGAACAGCGGCAGGCCGATCAGCGCCGCCACCCCGGCCATCGCCCAGGGCAGCCGGGAGGCCGGCACCCGGCCCACCACCCGGTCGACGATCCGGTCGGCGCCGCCGGAGTCGGCCAGCAGCGCACCGATCATGTTGCCCAGGGCGATCAGCAGGCCGACGGTGCCGGCGGTGGCGCCCACGCCGTCGGTGAAACTGTCCACGGTGTCCGCGACGCCCAGGCCGCCGCTCACCCCGAGCACCGCCGAGCCGAGCACCAGGGCGAGGAACGGATGCAGTTTCGCCAGCGCGATCAGCAGCACGACGGTGGCGATGCCGAGCACCACGGCGGTGACCAGCCGGGCGTCCCCGGCGACCGGCTCGGTGGACTGAGCGAGAACCGGGGCGAGCATGGGCAGCGGCGTCACGGGACCTCCTCGTCCGGGCCAGTACCGCGTGCACTGTAAGCATCCGGCGCCCCTTGGTGCATTTCGAGGCTTTTGCCGGGTGGGCCGCCGACCCGGCGCCGACCGGGTGATGTTCCGGCGGGACGCCCGCGTGAACTCCCGGTGCACAGTCGCGACACAGGCCGGGTCCAGGGGAAACTAAGTGGAATATGCCTCTCCACTTCCACTAGGGTGTTCCGGAAACCTCTCTCCACTTTCTTCCCGGGGAATCGATGTCCACCACAGAACCTGGTCGCGACGCGGCCGAACCGTCCTACGGCAGCCCGGAGCCCGGTGCTCCCGCCGCCACCGCCCCGGCGGGCGACGCACCCCAGGGTCTCGACCGCGGGCTGCTGCTCGTGGCGTCCTGCGTGGTGCTCGGCGCCATCATGTCGATTCTCGACGTCACGGTCGTCAACGTGGCGCTGCCCGCCCTGGTCTCCGACTTCGACACCAGCCTGGCCACGATCCAGTGGGTGGCCACCGGCTACACCCTGGCCCTGGCCACGGTGATCCCGCTGACCGGCTGGGGCGCCGAGCGTTTCGGCACCAAGCGGCTCTACATGACCTCGATCTTCCTGTTCGTGGTCGGCTCGGTGCTGTCCGGCTTCGCCTGGAACGACACCTCCCTCATCGTCTTCCGGGTGCTCCAGGGCCTCGGCGGCGGCATGGTGATGCCGGCCGGCATGACCATCCTGACCCGCGCCGCCGGCCCGCAGCGGCTCGGCCGGGTGATGGCCGTCATGGGCGTGCCCATGCTGCTCGGCCCGATCCTCGGCCCGATCCTCGGTGGCTGGCTGGTCGAAGACTTCAGCTGGCGCTGGATCTTCTTCATCAACGCCCCGATCGGCGCGCTCGCGCTGTTCCTGTCCGCGCGCATCCTGCCGAAAGACGTTCCCACGCCCGGGCACCGGCTGGACTGGCTGGGCCTGGCCCTGCTCTCCCCCGGTCTCGCCCTGCTGATCTACGGCCTGGCCGAATCCTCCGAGAAGAGCGGCTTCGGGCACGCCGTCGTGATCGGCCCGATGATCGCCGGCGCCGTGCTGCTGGCCGTCTTCGTCTGGCACGCCCTGCGTGACCCCGACGAGGCGCTGATCGACCTGCGCCTGTTCGCCAACCGGGTGTTCGCGGCCTCGTCGGTCACCATGCTGCTGATGATCATCTCGGTGTTCGGCGGCATGCTGCTGCTGCCGCTGTACCTCCAGCAGGTGCGCGGCGAGGGCGCTTTCGACACCGGCCTGCTGCTGGCACCGCAGGGTGTGGGCGCGATGATCGCGATGCCGATCGCCGGCACCCTGGTCGACCGCACCGGCGTCGGCCGGGTCGCCCCGGTGGGCCTGCTCTGCGTGGCCATCTCGTTCGTCGGCCTCACCCAGATCACCTCCGACACGTCGTACTGGACGCTGTCGGGCTGGCTGTTCCTCATGGGTGTCGGCATGGGCTTCTCGATGATGCCGCTGATGACCGGCGCCATGCAGACGCTGCGTCACGCCGCGGTGGCCAAGGCCAGCACCACGCTGAACATCATCCAGCAGACCGGTTCCTCCATCGGCACCGCGGTGATGGTCGTCATCGTCACCGCCGCCATCAAGGACCGGGTGCCGGCCGAGGCGCTCGCCGCCCAGGCCGCCGTCACCGCCGACCCGTCGAAGGCCCAGGACCCGTCGGTGCTGGCGGGTCTCCAGCAGCTCGCGATGCGCTCCGCCGAGGCGTTCGGCCACACCTTCTGGTGGGCCACGGCCATGGTCGCCGTCGCCTTCGTCGTCGCCCTGGTGCTGCTGCCCAAGAGCAAGCCCCAGCTCAGCGACGAAGAGGCCGCGGAGATGCAGGCCCACATGATGATGGGCTGACCGGTACCCAGATCATGACCAGCACAGTGCCTTTCCCCCGGGAGCTGCGGCGATGACGCCGGAACGGCCCGGGGGCAGGCCGCTGCGGGCCGACGCCGAACGCAACCGGCGGCGCATCCTCGCGGCGGCGGCCGAGGTGTTCGCCGAACGTGGCCTCGACGCCGGTCTCGACGAGATCGCCCGCCGGGCCGGTGTCGGCACCGGCACGGTCTACCGCCGGTTCCCCGACAAGTCCTCGCTGATCGAGGCCCTGTTCGTCAGCCGTCTCGACGCCATCGTCGAGGTCACCGAACAGGCCCGGCAGGCCCCCGACGGGTGGACCGGCCTGGTCATGCTGCTCACCCGGGCCGTCGAGATGCAGCTGGCCGACCGTGGCCTGAAAGAGCTTCTCTACGGTGATGTCTCGGCATCCGCCACGATGCACGCGCACGTCGAGGAGCGGATGGCCACGGTGCAGCCGACGTTCGGGGAGATCCTCGACCGGGCCAAGGCCGAGGGGGCGGTGCGCGACGAGGTGTCGGTCACCGACCTGTCCGTCGCGATGTTCATGCTGCACGGCGTGGGCAGGTTCTCGGCCCCTGACCAGTGGCGCCGGCAACTGGCCCTGGTCCTGGCCGGGCTCCGGCCCGGCAGCGGGGTGCCCCTGCCCGGTTCACCGCTGACCGAGCGGGAACTCATCGAGGCCTGCTCGCCCCGTTCCCCGGCCCATGTCTCACCGCAGACCGTGCCGATCACCCCGCCGATCACCGTCACTCACCCGGCGCACGACCACCTCCCCGTGGCCGTCGCACCGGACTAGAACCACCGCACGACGAGGAGCCCGGGCCAGATCGGCCCGGGCTCCTCGTCGTCCACCATTTCCGGAAACCTCAGGCAGGCAGCCGGAAACTGCCGATCAGGCCGTTCAGCTCCTGCCGCAGCGCGGCGATCTGCTGCGCGCTGCCGGTGCCCTGCTGCATCGACTCGGCGGTCTGCGCGGCGTTCCGGGCCGCCGTCGAGATCGACCCGGCGATCTGGGTGGAGCCGTTCGCCGCCTCGTTCACGCCCGAGTTGATCGTCTGTGTGGTGGCGCTCTGCTCCTCCACCGCCGAGGCGATGGTGGCCTGGTACTCGTTGATCCGGTTGATCACGGCGGCCACCGACTGGATCGCCTCGCCCGCCTGCACCGCGTCGGCCTGGATGGTCTCGACCCGCGAGGAGATGTCCTCGGTGGCCCGTGCCGTCTCCTGGGCCAGCTGCTTCACCTCGTCCGCCACCACCGCGAACCCCTTCCCCGCATCACCCGCCCGCGCCGCCTCGATCGTCGCGTTCAGCGCCAGCAGATTGGTCTGCTCCGCGATCGAGGTGATCAGCTTGATCACGTCGCCGATCTCCCGCGACGACTCCCCCAGCTTGTTCATCGTGTCGGTGGTCGACTCCACGGCACTCACCGCCGCGGTCGCCTCCCGGGCGGCGTCACCGGCGCTGCGGGCGATCTCCCCGATAGAGGCGCCCATCTGCTCCGAGCCGGCCGCGACCGCCTGGATGTTCGCCGACACCTCGTTGGCCGTGGCCGACACCGATCCCATCTGCGACGAGGTGTGGCCCGAGCTGGCGCCCACCTCGGAGAAGATCCCGCTCAGCGTGCCGGCCGAGTCGCCGAGCCGGTTGCTGGAGTCCACCAGCTGCCGGAACATCTGCACCAGCCGCAGCCGCATGTTCTCCAGCGAGCGCGCCATCGAGGCCAGCTCGTCCTTGCCGTGCACCGGCACCGGGTGGGTCAGGTCGCCGTCCGAGACCCGGTCCACCGCGTCCTGGAGCTCGCTCACCCCGCTGCCGATCCGGCGTCCGACCATCAGCAGCAGGCCGCCGATCAGCACGGCGGTGACCAGGCACAGCCCGGTCGTGACGAAGTTGGTGACCCGGCCGATCCGGTCGATCTCGGTCTGGAGCTCGCCGACCCGGCCCTGGGCGGTCTTCAGCGCGGCGGTCAGCGCGGTGGTCGCCGCGGTGGACTTCTCGGCGTAGTCCTCACTGTTGCGGGTCTGCTCCGCCTCGGTGGTGGCGATCGGCAGGTTCTGGAGGAAGTCGCCCAGCTCGCTGTAGGCCGCCCCGGCCGCGGTGATCTCGCTCTTCAGGGCCTCGGGGACGTCGAACGAGGTGGCGGTGGCCACGGTCGCGTCCATCTTCGCCAGGTCCGACTCCAGCGTCTTCCTGTAGGCGTCGGCGGCCAGCGGGGCGTAGGTGATGACGGTGTTGTCGAGCACGATGTTCGTGCCGGTGTTCTGCATGTCCTGCACGGACGAGTACGCGTAGACGACCGCGTCGTACTGGTCTCGGGCGGTCGACTGCGCCCGGTACGAGTAGGTCACCACCGCCGCGATCGCCACCAGGGCGACGACCGTCACCGCCACGAGCACCCGGAACAGGATCCGGATCGGCCAGGCCGAGAGAAAAGACATCGAGCAGCAACCCCCATCAGGACGGTCACGCCCACGCCTGCTTCGCGGCTGACCCCAGGTGACGGGGATTCACATCGGCCTGTCACGCCCGTTCTGAAGGAATCAGGGCCGGGCGGCGGTGATCTCGATCAGCTCGGGGCGTTTCGGCAGCAGGCTGTCGCCGCTGGAGACGCCGCGCAGCCGGCGCCCGATCCAGGGCAGCAGGAAGGTCTGCGCCCAGCGCAGGTCGCCGGCCAGGTCGGTGAGGCGGCCGGCCGCGACCCGGGCCGGCAGCGGCTCCCGCCACCATCCGGTCGGGCTGTCGTCGGCGAGCAGCCGGGCCCCGTCCAGCCCGAGCGCCTCCAGGGCGGCCGCGGCCACCCGGGCGTGCCCCTCGGGGGTCAGGTGCAGCCGGTCCTCGTGCCACAGCCGCCGGTCACGCAGGGCCGGGGCGGAGCCGATGTCGGCCAGCACGCAGTCGTGCGCAGCGGCGACCCGGCGCACGCAGTCGTTGTACGCGGTGAACCGGCCGATCAGCCGGGCGGTACCGCGCGCCACCTGGTCGCCGGGGGCGCGGGGCGGCCCGATCGTGGTGAACAGCAGCACCTGTGAACCGTTCTCGCGCAGCCGCGCCACGGTCTGCTCGTAGACCGAGAACAGCCGGTCCAGGTCGGCCCGGGGACGCAGCGCGTCGTTGCCGCCGGCGTTGAACGAGACCAGGGCCGGCTTCAGCGCCAGCGCCACCGGCACCTGCTCGGCCACCACCTGGTCGAGCAGCCGGCCGCGGATGGCCAGGTTCGCGTACCGCACCCGGCCGTTCGCGGTGGCCAGGCCGTCGGCGACCCGGTCGGCCCAGCCCCGGTGCCGCCCGTCCGGCCCGAGCTCGTCGTGCAGCCCCTCGGTGAAGGAGTCGCCGAGCGCGACGAAGCTGTCCAGGGACGAGGGGGCGGGCACATCGTCGGGCAGGTCGTCGGGCATGTCGGGGGCTCCTCGCGATTCGGGGGGATCGTCCGGGTGAAACGGATGCCGGCGTGAGGTCACGGGGTGGCGGCCCGGGCGTGCTGGTCCAGTCTGCTCGCCCGCTCGGCCGGGGCCTGCCGTGGGCAGCTGAGGCACGTGCCCATCGGCACCCGGTAGAGCAGGCAGCACGAGCCCCGGTGCACGTAGACCCGGCCGCGCACGTCCAGGTAGCGCGGGGCGGGGCGCAGCCGGCGCGAGCCCGCGGCCACGGCGTCGGCCAGGGGCCGGGGATCGGTGTGCCCGGGCAGGTTGGCCCGCGCGGCGAGCAGGCGGGTGGCCAGGGAGTCGGCGGCGATCGCCCACAACGACTGCGGGGTGGCCCGGCCGACCCCGGCCAGGGCGTCGATCACCGGGGTCAGGGCCTGGTCGAGGTGGGCGCCGAAGGCGGTGGCCCCGGGTTCCAGGGCCGGGCCCGGCACCACCCGGTCGAGGCCCGCGGGGCGGGGGACGAGCCGGATGTCGTCGGGCAGCAGCGAGGCGCCGCGACCGAGCAGGACGAGTTCGTGCACGGCCTGCCCGAGCAGCACCGCGCTGGCGGAGTACCACCAGAGGGTGGCGTTCAGCCGGGGCTCGGCCGAGCCGTAGAAGGCCCCGGTGTCGCGCACCTGGCCGGTCAGCCAGCCGGCGTCGAGCAGCAGGGTGCCCGGGAGCAGGGCGAGGGGTTCGGGCAGACCGCCGGTGCTGGCGACGACCATGCCCGAATCCCCCATCGGTGTAGCTCGGCTCCCTCACGGGTGACGAGGATCACCGGCACGAGGCCAACGACCGTAGCGGTGCAGGTACCCCGTGTTCCGGGCCCTGCACCGCGTACGTCACCCGTGGAGGTGAACAGCCGTGGTGTAGCTGGGTGTAGCTGGTGGAGCTGATGGTGCGGGCAGATCAGCGCGAGTAGTACTCGACGACGAGCTGCTCGTTGCAGGTGACCGGAACCTCTTCGCGCGCGGGCAGGCGAACCAGCCGGGCGTGCAGCTGCGGCAGCAGCACCTCGAGGTACGGCGGGGTGGTGGCCAGCTGGTGGGCACCGGCGGCGGCGACCTGGAACGGCGTCTTGTTCCGGCTACGCGGCGCGACCGCGATCACGTCTTCCGGCTTGACCTGGTACGACGGCTTGTCGACCAGGATGCCGTTGACGGTGATGTGGCGGTGCACGACGGCCTGACGGGCCTGGTAGATCGTGCGGGCGAAGCCGCTGCGCAGCACCAGGGCGTCGAGACGGGTCTCCAGCGAGGTGACCAGCGCCTCACCGGTCTTGCTGGCGCCACGGTGGGCCTTCTCGAAGGCCCGGGCCAGCTGCGTCTCACTGATGTTGTACTGGAAGCGCAGACGCTGCTTCTCGAGCAGACGCACCTTGTAGTCCGAGGTGGACTTGCGCGCCCGGCCGTGGTCGCCCGGCGGGTAGGGGCGCTGCTCGAAGTACTTCACGCACTTCGGCGTCAGGGGGATGCCGAGGGCGCGAGACAACTTCGCCTTGGGACGGGGGTTATTCACTGACTGATCTCCACGGTAGATTAGGTAAGGCTTACCTATGTTGCTGGAGGCGCAAGTGGACACCCGCACGCACACCCCCACCCGCCCGTCACAGGCGGAAAGAGCTCGAACTGTTCTGGCCGCGGCCGCCTCGGTGTCGGTCCGGTGGGACGGCGGTCGCGTCGACCTTCTCGGGTGTCATCACGACGACCCGTTGGGCGACGTGATCCTAACGCTAGAGACGAGCAGCACGTTAGCTCGGGCAGCGCAGGCCGCCCGAGGAACTTCCGAGGAAGATATCGCAGTCACCGTCGAGCTTACCGAACTCTGCGCGGTCTCCGTACGCGACCGGGTGCGTTCACGCGTCTGCCTGGGCGGCTGGATGTCGATTTCCCACCCGGTCAGGCCAGGCCGGACGGCCTCGGCCGGCTCCGTCGGCCTGCGGGTCGAGGTGGCCGAGGTGATGCTGGAGGAGGACGGGCACAACGACTGGGTGACCGTGGAGGACTACCGCGGCAGCGAGCCCGACCCGCTGCACCTGGGCGCCGCCGAGCAGCTCCAGCACCTGGTGGCCCACCACCCCGACGCGGTGGTCACGCTCTCCCGGCTGTGCGACCAGGAGGCCATGCTGGGTGTGGTCCGGGTGCTGCCGATCGCCCTGGACCGCTACGGGATCGTGCTGCGGGTGGAGAAACTGCGTGAGCACCGCGACGTGCGGCTGCCGTTCCGCCGCCGGGTCGACACCGGCACCGAGGCGGCCGCCGAACTGCGGCACCTGCTGGCCGAGGGCAGCCGGAGGCGCCCCTGCGCCCGCTGAGCCAGGGCTGGGCGACTGCTGGGTGACTGGCGAGTAACGGAGGGCTACGCTGGGGCGACCGTGTTCGCACGACGCCGACGGGGGTCAGCGATGTCAGTCGAGAACCCGAAGTTCGTCACGCTGCTCCACGAGCAGATCGGTCACGAGTTCACCGCCATGCAGCAGTACGTGGCCCTGGCGGTGTGGTTCGACGCACACGACCTGCCGCAGCTGGCCGGGTTCTTCTACCGGCAGTCGCTGGAGGAGCGCACCCACGCGATGATGATGGTGCGCTACCTGCTGGACCGCGACGTGCCGCCGCACGTGCCCGGGATCGGCGAGGTCCGCAACGACTTCTCGGCGCCCACCGAGCTGGTCGCGCTGGCCCTGGCGCAGGAGCAGAGGGTGACCACCCAGATCGAGGCGCTCTTCAAGGCCGCCCGCGACCGGGGGGACTTCCTCGGCGAGCAGTTCGTGCTCTGGTTCCTCAAGGAGCAGGTGGAGGAGGTGTCGTCGATGCAGACCCTGCTGACCATCTGCGAGCGGGCCGGCGACGACTACTTCAAGATCGAGGACTTCGTCGCCCGGGAGACCGGCGACGGCCCGGACGACCCGTCGGCCCCACCGGTCGCCGGGGGCTCCCGGTAACCGTTCACGCACCAGGGGTTTCCCGCACGGCAGGTGGGTGAACGACGGGCGCGGCGTCTGCGATGCTGTCCGCCCGCTCGTTCCTCGTCCCGCTCCAGATCCCGCGTGAAGGAAGCCCGATGACCGACCGCTCCGCCCTGAGCCCGCACGACTCCACCGCCCCCACCCTCCCGTTCTCCGCCGGCGTGCGCACCGGCAACACCGTGCAGGTCTCCGGCCAGGGGCCGGTCGATCCGGAGACCGGGCACTACGTGTCGCCCGGCGACGTGCGGGCGCAGACCGTGCGGGTGCTGAAGAACGTGGAGGCGGTGCTGGAGGCCGGCGGCGCGGGGTTCGACGACGTGATCATGCTGCGGGTCTACCTGACCACCCGTGACCACTTCAGCGCGATGAACGAGGCGTACGCCGACTACCTGACCGCGCGCTGCCCGTCCGGTGTGCTCCCCTCCCGCACCACGGTGATGGTCGGGCTGCCGCACCCGGACATGCTGGTCGAGATCGACGCCCTGGCCGTCGTCGCCTGAACCTGCTGGACTGACCGGATGCCGCTGCTGACCTCGCTGTGCCGGCCGGACGGCCCGGACCTCCCCGACGCGGTCCGGGTCGGCGACGTGACGATGAGCCGGGAGCACCTGCTGGCCGCGGCCGGCGCGGTCGCCGGGCGGGTGGCCGGCGCGCCGGTGGTGGCGGTCGAGGCCGCCGCCGACGCCCGCGCCGTGACCGCCCTGGTCGGCTGCCTGCTGGCCGGGGTGCCGGTGGTGCCGGTACCGCCCGACAGCGGCGACACCGAGCGGGCGCACCTGCTGCGCGACTCCGGGGCCGTGCTCACCCTGGGCCCGGGCGACGTGGACCTGGGGGCCCGGGGCACCGGCACCCTCCCGGAGCCGGACCCGGCCGGCACCGCGCTGATCCTCTACACCAGCGGCACGACCGGCGCGCCCAAGGGCGTGCCGGTCACCCGCGCCGCGATCGCCGCCTGCCTCGACGCGCTGGCCGCGGCCTGGGACTGGACGCCGGACGACACCCTGGTGCACGGCCTGCCGGTCTTCCACGTGCACGGCCTGGTGCTGGGCCTGCTCGGGCCGCTGCGTCACGGCTCCCGGCTGGTGCACACCGTGCGCCCGGCCCCGGCCGGGTACGCCCGGGCCGCACTGGAGCACGGCGGCTCGCTGTTCTTCGGTGTGCCCACCGTCTGGTCGCGCACCGTCGCCGATCCGGCTTCCGCCGCCGCCCTGGCCCGCGCCCGCCTGCTGGTGTCGGGCAGCGCCCCGCTGCCCGCGCCGGTGTTCGCCCGCGTCGAGGCCCTCACCGGGCACCGGCCGGTGGAGCGCTACGGGATGACCGAGACGCTGATCACGGTCAGCGGCCGGGCCGGCGGCGAGCGCCGCCCCGGGCAGGTCGGGCTGCCCCTGCACGGCACCCGCACCCGGCTGGTGGACGACGAGGGCACGGTCCTGCCCCACGACGGCGAGGCCGTCGGCGAGCTCCAGGTGCAGG
Organism: Kineosporia corallincola; assembly: GCF_018499875.1. Taxonomy (GTDB): domain Bacteria; phylum Actinomycetota; class Actinomycetes; order Actinomycetales; family Kineosporiaceae; genus Kineosporia; species Kineosporia corallincola. Next base: position 78,888 of record NZ_JAHBAY010000012.1, read on the forward strand.
GCCCGACGGTGTTCGGCGGATACCTGAACCAGCCGGCCGGCCAGGCCCCCACGTTCACCGCGGACGGCTGGTTCCGCACCGGCGACGTCGCCACGGTCGGTGCGGACGGCTGGCACCGGATCGTCGGTCGGGCCTCGACCGACCTGATCAAGAGCGGCGGCTTCCGGATCGGCGCCGGGGAGATCGAGGACGTCCTGCTCACCCTCGACGGCGTGCGGGAGGTGGCGGCGGTCGGCGTGCCGGACCCCGACCTGGGCGAGCGGGTGCGGGTTTTCGTGGTCGCCGACGGGCTGAGCGAGCAGCAGGTGATCGACCACGTGGCCGGGCGGCTGTCGGTGCACAAGCGCCCGCGCGAGGTGGTGTTCACCGATTCCCTGCCGCGCAACGCGATGGGCAAGGTGGTGAAGCAACTGCTGCGGTGAGGCGTCCGGCAGGTGATCGCTATGCTCCGCGTATGTGAAGGACATCGCCATCTTCTCCGGCAGCGCGCACACCGAGCTGGCCGAGGAGATCTGCCAGTACCTGTCCGTGCCGCTGCTCCCCTCCCGCACCTCACGGTTCGCGAACGACTGCCTGGAGGTCCAGCTCCAGGCCAACTGCCGGGAACGTGACGTCTACCTGATCCAGCCGCTGGTGCCGCCGGTCCAGGAGAACCTGGTCGAGCTGCTCCTGCTGCTCGACGCCGCCCGGGGCGCCTCGGCCGCGCGCACCACCGTGGTGATGCCGCACTACGCCTACGCGCGCTCGGACAAGAAGGACGCGCCGCGGATCTCGATCGGCGGCCGGATGGTGGCCGACCTGCTGACCACGGCCGGCGCCGGGCGGGTACTCACCATGACCCTGCACTCGCCGCAGGTGCACGGCTTCTTCAGCGTGCCGGTCGACCACCTGCACGCCCTGCGCGAGCTGGCCGCCCACTTCCAGGGCGGCGACCTGTCCAACACCGTGGTGGTCTCGCCCGACCTGGGCAACGCCAAGGCCGCCACGGCGTTCGCGCGGATCCTCGGGGTGCCGGTCGCGGCCGGCGCCAAGCAGCGCTTCTCCGACGACCAGGTGGTGATCACCGACATCATCGGCGACGTGACCGGGCGCGACGTGATCGTGCTGGACGACGAGATCGCCAAGGGCAGCACCGTTTTCGAGCTTCTGGAGCGGCTGCGGGAGCGGGACGCCCGGCAGATCCGGGTGGCCTGCACGCACGGGCTGTTCTCGTCGAACGCGCTGGACCGGCTCCAGGCCCAGGAGGACGTGCTGGAGGTGGTCTGCACCAACACCGTGCCGATCGGCAAGGAGAAACGGGTGCCCAAGCTGGAGGTGCTCTCGATCGCGCCGGCGATGGCCGAGGCGATCCGCCGCATCCACAACGGTGAGTCGGTCTCGTCGCTGTTCCACTGAGAACGTCCCACAAAAAATGGTGGACGACGGTGAGCCCGATCGGGCTCACCGTCGTCCACCATTTTGCCGCCCGTTTGGGTGAGCGTTCAACCTTCCCGCGCGTTCCGGAGGGTCGAAAGGTACGATGGGTGCATGGCGGAACCACGGTGGCTGGATCAGGACGAGCACCACACCTGGCGCTCGTACCTGGCTGCGACCAGGCTGCTCGCGGCCCAGCTCGACCGGGAGCTGCAACACGACTCCGGTATCCCGCACACCTACTACGAGATCCTGGTGCGGCTGTCCGAGTCGCCCGGGCGGCGGCTGCGGATGAGCGACCTGGCCGACGTCAGCGAGTCCTCCCGCAGCCGGCTCTCGCACGCCGTGGCCCGGCTCGTGGCCAACGGCTGGGTGGAGCGGGAGAGCTGCCCCACCGACCGGCGCGGCGCCTTCGCCGTGCTCACCGACGCCGGTCTCGACGCGCTCAGCGGCGCCGCGCCCGCGCACCTGGCCGGCGTTCGCACCCACCTGTTCGACCGGCTCAGCCGGGAGCAGGTGGTGCAGCTCGGCGAGATCACCGACGCCATCCTGTCCGGCCTGCGGGAGAGCTGCGAGGAGGTCGAGCGGGAGTGCTCGGCCCGCGAGCACGAGACCGGGCTGGTGCCCGGCGCACCGTCCGGGCAGGTGGCCTGACCCACCGCCCGGTCAGTTCCGGCCCGATTGGCGCCGTTTCGGCCCCGCCGCGCTCACCACTCCCGGTCTGGCCGACTCTTCCCGATCGTCCGGCCGACGCTTGCGCCCGAGCCGGACATCTCGGCGGGTGACGGCGGATCCGGCCCGGTGGGTCGTGGACCGGGCCGCGGGCGCGGCCTAGCGTTCCCGCCGTGACAGTGCTTCCCGGGCGCCCCCAGCCCTCCGGCCTCGCCGTGATCGCGCCGCGCGAGCCGGAGATCGCCGAGCCGATCGCGCAGACCCTGGCCCGGCCGGCCACGATCCGCAGCATCCACCGGCCGGTGGTCGCGCTGGCCGACGGCACCTGTCTCGGCTACCAGGCCACCGTGCGGATCGGCGACTGGGCCGCCCGCTCGGCCGCACCGTACTTCGAGGCCGCGGCGCAGGCCGGGCTGTCCGGCCAGCTCGGCGCCCTCGCCCTCCAGGCCGCCCTGCGCGAGCGGTCCACGCTGCCGGACGACAAGTTCCTCGCGGTCGAGATGGACGCCGACGCCCTGACCCACCGCGACGTCACCGGGGTGCTCGACCGGGCGGGCGAGATCAGTGACCTGGTGCTGAGTCTCATCACCCCGCACCTCACCCCCGGGCACCCGGCGATCGACGTGATGTCCGGGTTGCGCGCCCGTGGCCTGCTGCTGGCCGCCGGCACCGGCCCGGCCGGGCTGGACGACCTGATGGCCCTGGAGCACCTGGTGCCCGACCTGATCCGGGTGCCTGCCGGGCTGGTCCGCGACCTGCACCGGCACCCGCTGCGCCGGCGGCTGGTGGAGAACGTGGTCGACCTGGCCGAGGAGCTCGGGGCCGCGGTGCTGGCCGAGGACGTCGAGAGCCTGGACGAGGCCGGGGCGCTGCGCGGCTGCGGCGTCCGGCTCGGGTCGGGCTGGCTGTTCGGGCGCGCCCGGCCGGGTTTCACGCCGCCGTCGCCGGAGGTCTGCGAGTGGCTGCGGATCTGGGACAGCCGGCCGGGCCTGGTGCCCCGCCCCTCCGACGGGGTCGGTGGGCGCTACATCGACCTGGGCTCCGTGGGCGATCCGGTCGAGGTGCGCGCCGACGTCACCGACGAGGACGGGCCACGGCTGCTCTGAGGTTCACACCCGCAGGGCCCACATCGCCACCGCCGCGGCCGCCGCGACGTTCAGCGAGTCCACGCCCCCGGCCATCGGGATGGTGACGGCCCGGTCGGCGTGCTCCAGGGTGACCCGGCTGAGCCCGTCGCCCTCGGTGCCGAGCACCAGCGCCACCTTCTCCGGGGCGCTCGCGGCGAACTCGTCCAGACTCACCGCGCCCGGGCCGAGAGCCAGGGCCGCCACCTGGAAACCGGCGTCCTGCACCTGCTTCATGCCCCCGGGCCACGGATCGATGCGGGTCCACGGCACCTGGAAGACGGTGCCCATCGACACCCGCACGGCCCGGCGGTAGAACGGGTCGGCGCAGCGCGGGGTCACCAGCACCGCGTCGGCGCCGATGCCGGCGACGCTGCGGAAGATCGCGCCGACGTTCGTGTGGTCCACGATGTTCTCGAGAACCACGACCCGGCGGGCGTTCTCGAGGACCTGCGCGACCGGCGGCAGCTCCGGCCGGTGCATCGCCGCGATCGCGCCGCGGTGCACGTGGAACCCGGTGATCGACTCGATCAGGTCGATCGGGCCGGTGAACACCGGGGCCCCGGCCGCCTGCACGTCGGCGACCAGGTCGTCGAGCGACGGGCGCCAGTTCTGCGCCAGCACCATCGAGCGGGGCCGGTGGCCCGCCCGCATCGCCCGGCGGATCACCTTCTCGCTCTCGGCCATGTACAGACCGCCGGCCGGTTCCAGGCGGGTGCGCAGCACCACGTCGGTCAGGCTCACGTAGTCGGCGAGACGTTCGTCGTGCGGGTCGTCGAGGTGGATCAGCGTCACGTCGTCACTGTATTAGGGCGCGCCGGGTGTCAGGGAGCGCCGGCTCCCCGGAGCCGCTCCTGCTCCAGCACCTCCTCCAGGTCCTTCAGCCGGCCCATCCCGGCGTAGGCCCGGCTCATCCGGTGGTTGCCCGCGAACTGCTCGCGGTGGCGCTCCAGGAAGGCCCAGTACCCGGCCGTGAACGGGCAGGCGTCCTCGCCGACGCGCTTTTTCGGGTCGTAGCGGCAGCCGCCGCAGTGGTCGCTCATCCGGTTGATGTAGGCACCTCCCGCGGCGTAGGGCTTGGTCATCATCGAGCCGCCGTCGGCGTGCAGGGCCATGCCGACCACGTTCGGCACCATCACCCAGTCGTAGCCGTCGACGAACGCCCGGTGGAACCAGTCGGTCACCGCCACCGGGTCGTAACCCCGTTGCAGGGCCCAGTTCCCGAGCACCATCAGCCGCGGGATGTGGTGCGCCCAGCCGTCCTCACGGACCGACGTCAGGGCGTTCGACAGGCACCGTGCCTCCACCTCGCCGTCCGGGTCGAGCTCGGCGAACCAGCGCGGCAGCTTCCTGCGGGCGGCCAGGTGGTTGCGCCGGCGGTAGTCGTCGCCGAAGTGCCAGTAGACGTGCCACACGTAGTCGCGCCAGCCGGTGACCTGCCGGACGAACCCCTCGGTACTGGCCGGCCCGGCGTCGCCGTCGCGGTAGGCCCGCTCGGCCCGCCGGGCCACCTCGACCGGGTGCAGCAGGCCCAGGTTCAGCGGCACCGACAGCAGCGAGTGCGCCATCCACCGGTCCTGCGCGAGGATCGCGTCCTCGTAGGGCCCGAAGTCGTCCAGCCGCGTGGTCACGAACGACTCCAGCGCCCGCAGCGCCTCGTCGCGGGTGACCGCGAACCGGCGCGGCCCGTCCTCGCCGAGGAAGGTGACGCCCTCCTCGCGTTCCCACCGGTCCAGGTCGGCGCGGACCTGCTCGTCGATCTCGTCCTCGGCCGGCCACCAGGGGTCGGGCAGGCCGGTCGCCCGGGCCAGGGTGGCGGCCTTCGGCGGCGGCTCGCGGTTGTCGTGGTCGTGGTTCCAGCGACCGCCCACCGGTTCGCCGTCGCCCTCCAGCAGCAGGCGATGATGCCGGCGGACGTCGCGGTAGAAGTCCTCCATCAGCAGTTTCCGGCCGCCCCGGCGCCGGGCCCAGCCGGCGAACTGCTCCTCGCTGATCGCGTAGCCCCGCGACGGCAGCACCTCCACGGGCAGTCGCTCCACCAGGCGGCGGGCGGCGTAGGTGGTGGGGGCGCAGACGCTCAGGGGCCGGTGCCGCAGCCGCTGCGGCAGCCCGTCCAGAGCCTCGGTGTAGGTGCCGGCGCGCCGCAGCACGGCCTGCCCACCCAGTTCCGCCGCCCGGTGCCGTAACGCCGACAGCACCAGGTGCGCCTTGCGCCGGTGGAACCGCCTGCGCCGGAACACCTCCAGCGACTCGATCAGCAGCACCGGCTGGTCGTCGGCGTCCAGGAAGTGCGGCCCGAGCTGGTCGGCGAACAACCAGCGCACGCCCTTCGCCCGCCGGCCGGCGCCGTTCCGTTCCGCGTCACTCGGTTCTGCACGGTTGTCCCCCACGGGCCGCCACTCTGCCGGGCCGGGCGCACCCGGCGTCCTCGCCGCGCCGGTGCGGCGGTTGCGGGACCGGTTGCGGGACCGGTTCCCGGCCCGGGCGGGTCAAGGGTGCGGGGGGCCGGCCCGATCCTCTGGACATGCGGGGAACCAGACCGGGCGCGCGGCGCAGCCGGGGGCGGGCCGGGCTGCTCCTGCTGCTGGCCTTCCTGACCGTTCCCCTCCTCCCGGCCGAGGGGGCCGGGAACGGGGTGGGGACGATGCCGGCCGCGTCGTCCCTGCTGGTCGCCGTGACCACCGCCGACGCCGACCGGGCGGAGGACCGGGCCCGGCGGGCACGCGACCGCGTGGACCGGCTGATGGACGCGTACACCACGGCGGAAGACGCTGTGGCGCAAGGCCTCTCACGACTGTCCGGCGCGTTCGCGGCGGCCGGCGCGGCGGAGCGGGAGGCCGCCCGGCTGGAGGCGGCGCGGCGCGCGGTGGCGGCGCGGCGGGTGCGGGACATCCGGGCGGTGTACGCCTCCGGCGGCGCGACCGGGCTGACGGCGACGCTGCTGGGCGCGCGCTCGCCGAGCGAGGTGCTGCGCTGGCAGGGCACCAACCGCCGGATCATGGAGGAGGTGCTGGGCTCGTCGCACCGGCTGCTGCGCGACGCGCGGGACGGCGCCCGGCTGGCCGTGCGCCGGGCCGCCGAGGCGGGGCGGGCGGCGGACGAACGGGCCGCGGCGATGACCGGGCTGCACGCCGACGCCGACCGGGCCCACGACGCCCTGGTCAGCGCCGAGACCACGCTGGACCGGCTGGACCGCGAGGCCCGCCGGGCCCGGGCGGCCCAGGAGGCGCGGGACCGCATCGAGCGGGAACGGCGCCGGGCCGGGGAACGCCGCCGGGAGGCGGCGGGAGCGGTGACCGCCCTGGGGATCCCGCAGGAGTACGAGAGTGCCTACCGCGAGGCCGCGCCCACCTGCCCCGGCCTGAGCTGGACGCTGCTGGCGGCGGTCGGCCAGGTGGAGAGCGGGCACGGGCGCGACCCGGGCCCCTCGTCGGCCGGGGCGCTGGGGCCGATGCAGTTCATGCCCGCCACGTTCGCCGCCTACGGCGTGGACGGCGACCTGGACGGCGTGAGGGACGTGTGGGACCCGCAGGACGCGATCTTCTCGGCGGCGCGCTACCTGTGCGCGTCGGGCGCCGGCACCGACGTGCGCCGGGCCCTGTACGCCTACAACCACGCCGACTGGTACGTCGACCTGGTGCTCGCGGCCGAGCGGGCGATCGTCGCCCACCCGGCCGCGAGCGGTTAGCTCACTGCTGGGGCTTGTCGTAGCCCAGGGGCTGGGTGGGCGGGGCCGGCGGCAGCGTGCTGCCGGAGGCACCGGACACCCGGCGGGCGTCGGCGTCGGCCTCGGCGGACGCGCCCGCGGCCTCCTGCCGGGCCCGCTCCAGCGCCTCGTTCGGGTCTTCGAGCTGGGTGTTCTCGAACGGGTTCTCGGCGATCTCGCCCTCGCGCGGACGGGCCGCCGCACCGGACGAGGCGGACGAGCCGGACGGGGCCTGCTGCACGTCGCCGCCCAGGGCACCGCTGATGCTGCCCAGGGCTGCGGTCAGCTCGGTCGGCACGATCCACATCTTGCTGGAGGTGCCGTTGGCGATCTGCGGCAGCATCTGGAGGTACTGGTAGGCCAGCAGCTTGGGGTCGGCGTCGCCGCGGTGGATGGCGTCGAACACCTGGAGGATGGCCTTGGACTCACCCTGCGCCTTGAGCACCGCGGACTGCGCCTGACCCTCGGCCCGCAGGATGGCGGCCTGCTTGTCGCCCTCGGCGGTGAGGATCTGCGACTGCTTGACACCCTCGGCGTTCAGGATGGCCGCGCGCCGGTCCCGCTCGGCCCGCATCTGCTTCTCCATCGAGTCCTGCACGCTGGCCGGCGGGTCGATGGCCTTGAGCTCGACCCGGTTCACCCGGATGCCCCAGCGGCCGGTGGCCTCGTCGAGCACCCCGCGCAGCTGGCCGTTGATCTGGTCGCGGCTGGTCAGGGTCTGCTCCAGGTCGAGCGAGCCGATCACGTTGCGCAGGGTGGTGACGGTGAGCTGCTCGATGCCCTGGATGTAGTTGTAGATCTCGTAGACCGCGGCCTTGGGGTCGGTCGGCTGGAAGTAGATGACCGTGTCGATGTTCACGACCAGGTTGTCGGACGTGATCACCGGCTGCGGCGGGAACGAGACCACCTGCTCACGCAGGTCGACCACGGCCCGCGGCCGGTCGACGAACGGGACCAGGAAGTGCAGGCCGGGTTCCAGCGTGCGGGAGTAGCGCCCCAGCCGTTCCACGATCACCGACGTCGCCTGCGGCACGATGCGCACCGCCTTGGCGACGGTGGTGATGACCATGATCACCACCAGCGCGAGGACGACGAGGAGAATCACTTCGCCTGGTTCCATCTCATTCACCTAAGGCCTTCCTTCTGGAAGCTGCGAGGCTTCCACCACGGCGGTGGCCCCGTCGATCCGGACGACGTGGACGGGGCTGTCGATCTCCAGGCTCTGCTCTCCCGGCTCGACGCGCGCGCTCCAGATCTCGCCGGACAGCCGGACCAGGCCACTGGTCTCGGTGACCGGCTCGACCACGCGGGCCTCGGTGCCGACCAGGGCGGCGGTGCCGGTCAGCACCGGGTCGCCCCGGCCGGCCCAGGCCTTCAGCGGCGGGCGGGCGAGGGCGAGCAGAACGCCCGAGGCGGCCGCGAACACGACCACCTGGAGGGGGACACCGGCCCCGAGGGCATCGGCCGCGGAGGCGGCGAGCGCCCCACCGGCCAGCATGAGGAAGAAGAAGTCGAGCGAGGTGATCTCGATGATCCCGGCCACCACGGCCAGACCGATCCAGATCAGCCAGGCCTGGTCACCCCAGTTGTCCACTGCGCTTCCTCCGTTCCGTTCCGGAGTACGCCGGTGGCGACCCCTCCGTCACTCCTGACGCAGCACCGCGGACCAGCGTTGCGCCTGACGCTGCACATTCAGGGGAACGTCGAAGGTGGCGCTCAGGTTCGCGTCGGTCAGCGTCTCGTCGATCGGGCCGGCCGCCACCACCGTGCCGCCGCGCAGCATGAGCACGTGGGTGAACCCCGGCGGGATCTCCTCCACATGATGCGTCACCAGCACCAGCACGGGTGACCGCTTGTCGCCGGCCAGCTCGGCCAGGTCGCGCACCAGGGTCTCGCGGCTGCCCAGGTCGAGGCCGGCGGCCGGCTCGTCGAGCAGCACCAGCTCCGGGTCGGTCATCAGCGAGCGGGCGAGCTGCACCCGCTTGCGCTCACCCTCGCTCAGCGTGCCGAACGTGCGGTCGGCCAGGTGCTCGACCCCGAACGCGGCGAGCAGGTCGCCCGCGCGGCCGTGGTCGAGGGTGTCGTAGTGCTCGCGCCAGCGGCCGGAGATGGCGTAGGCGGCGGTGAGGACGACGTCCTTCACCACCTCCTCGGCCGGGATCCGCTCGGCCAGCGCGGCGCTGGACAGCCCGACCCGGGGGCGCAGCTCGAACACGTCGGTGCCGCCGAGGGTCTCGCCGAGGATGGCGACGGTGCCCTTGGTCGGGTGCATGCGGGCGCCGGCGACCTGTAAGAGGGTGGTCTTGCCGGCCCCGTTGGGACCCAGCACCACCCACCGCTCGCCCTCATCGACCTCCCAGCTCACGTCGTCCAGGAGAGCGTTGCCGCCACGCATGATCGTGACGCCGTCCAGGTCCAGCACGTCGGCCATGCGAGGACCCTATGGCACCGCGTGCCCGGTACGGCGCCGGGCCGGGGGCATCGGTGGGAGATCACAGCGCGAGCCTGTCGGTGGTCCGTCATAGTCTTGCCGGATGCTCCTCCTGCCCCGGTCTGCCCGGCTCGCCGCCTGGGGAACCGCCGTGCTCGCGCACGGCGCCGACGCGGCCCAGGCGGTGGCCGCCGTCACCCGCGACGACGAACCGCACGAGCTCACCGCCGCCTTCGAGGTGGCGGCCACGCTCGGCCTCCCGCCCAAGAGCGGCCTGACCGACCTGCTCACCACCCTGTCCAGACACGGCACACCCAGCCTGCGGGTGGCGCTGCCCGCGCCCGGCGACCTGCTCGGCCTGCCCGGGCCGGGCGACTTCAACGCCACCGCCCTCGACGCCGGCGAGTGCGTACTGTCCGGCGCCGGTCTCGACGGGCAGGGCAACCTGACCGCCGAGGCGGCCGGCCCGGCCATCGGCATCGTGCCCACCGTCACCGAGTTCGGGTCGGTGTACGAGCCGGGCGCGATGGTGTCGTGGCAGGCCCACGCGGTCGGCCGGCGCCGGGTCACCGACCTGGGCAGCGTGGCCGAGGCCGACCGCGAGCTGCGGTCGGCGCTGGCCGAGGCGATCGAGGAGCTCGGTCGCCTCGACGTGGCGCGCTGGCGCGACGACGCCGCCGACCGGGTCGCCGCCATCCGCGACGGCGGGCTGGAGCGCGGCATGCTGCCGCCCTCCACCCCGCCGCGGTGCGTCACCGTGCTGGCCCGGGCCGCGCGGGTGCGCGCCATCGTGGAGCTGGCCGCGGAGGACGACGGTGCGGCCGTCAGCCAGATGGAGGCCCGGCGGCGCACCGAGGCGCTGCGGCGTCTCGACGGGGTGGCGCGGCGGGCCATGGTCGCCGCGGTGAACGGGATGCTCGAACCGCAGAACGACTGACGAAACGGTGGACGACGCCGGGCCCGGCACGAGCTCATCGTCGTCCACCGTGGTGGACCCGGCTCAGAGCACCGAGCGGTAGACCTCGAGGGTGGTCTCGGCGATCGCCTCCCAGGAGAAGTGCTTCTCGGCGCGCTCGTGCCCGGCGCGGCCCCAGGCCCGCGCGCGCTCGGTGTCGGAGCAGGCGTCGGTCAGGGCGGCGGCCAGGTCGGCCACGAACCGGTCCGGATCCAGCGGGGTTCCGGTGCCGTCGTCGACCTGCTCGATCGGCACCAGCAGGCCGGTGACGCCGTCGTCGACGACCTCCGGGATGCCGCCGGTGGCGGTGCCGACGACGGCCACCTGGCAGGCCATCGCCTCCAGGTTCACGATGCCCAGCGGCTCGTACACCGACGGGCAGACGAACGTGGTGGCGGCCGACAGCACCGCGCACAGCTCGTCACGCGGCAGCATGCGCTGGATCCAGACCACGCCCTCGCGGGTGCGCCGCAGCTCGTCGACCAGGCCGCTCACCTCGGCCATGATCTCCGGGGTGTCGGGGGCCCCGGCGCACAGCACCAGCTGGATCTCCGGCGGCAGCAGCGCGGCGGCGCGCAGCAGGTAGGGCAGGCCCTTCTGCCGGGTGATCCGGCCCACGAACACCACACTCGGCCGGTCCGGGTCGATACCGAGACCCCGCACGGTGGCCTCGTCCTCGGTGCGGGTCCAGCCGGCCAGGTCGATGCCGTTGTGCACCACCCTCACCCGGGCCGGGTCCACGGAGGGGTAGCAGCGCAGGATGTCGTCACGCATGCCGGCGCTGACCGCGATCACCGCGGATGCCGACTCGTAGGCGGTCTTCTCGGCCCACGAGGAGAGCGCGTAGCCGCCGCCGAGCTGCTCGGCCTTCCACGGCCGCAGCGGTTCCAGGCTGTGCGCGGTGAGCACGTGCGGCACACCGTGCAGCAGGCCGGCCAGGTGCCCGGCGAGGTTGGCGTACCAGGTGTGCGAGTGCACCAGGTCGGTGCCGGCGCAGCCGGCGGCGATGCCGAGGTCGACGCCGAAGGTGCGCAACGCGGCGTTGGCACCGCTCAGCGTCTCCGGTTCGGGGTAGGCGGTCACGGACCGCTCGTCGCGGGGTTCGCCGAAGGTGCGGACCTCCACGTCGATGCGGCTGCGCAGAACCTCGACGAGATTCTGCACGTGAACACCCGCCCCTCCGTAGACATCCGGCGGGTATTCACGGGAGAGAACGTCGACGCGCATGCCCACCACCGTAGTGCGAGGACGAGCCGACGGCCTATGGTCAGCACATGGCGAATCCGAAGGTTCTGGCGATCGTTCTGGCCGGTGGGGAAGGCAAGCGGTTGATGCCACTGACGGTGGACCGGGCCAAACCCGCCGTGCCCTTCGGAGGCGTGTACCGCCTCGTCGATTTCGCGCTGAGCAACATCGTCAACTCGGGGTACCTGAAGGTCGTCGTGCTGACCCAGTACAAGAGTCACAGCCTGGACCGGCACATCGCCCAGGCCTGGCGGATGTCCACGCAGCTGGGCAACTACATCACGCCGGTGCCGGCGCAGCAGCGGGTGGGCAAGCGCTGGTACCTGGGCAGTGCCGACGCCATCTTCCAGAGCCTGAACCTGGTGAACGACGAGAAGCCCGACATCGTGGTGGTGGTCGGCGCCGACCACGTGTACCGGATGGACTTCTCGCAGATGGTGCAGCAGCACATCGAGTCCGGGGCGGGCTGCACGGTGGCGGCGATCCGGCAGCCGATCAGGGACGCCGACCAGTTCGGTGTGATCAAGACCTACGACGAGGACCCGCGGCGGATCGAGGCGTTCCTGGAGAAGCCGAGCGACCCGGTGGGGCTGCCCGACTCCCCCGGCGAGATCCTCGCCTCGATGGGCAACTACGTGTTCGACGCCAAGGCGCTGATCGAGGCCGTCACCAGCGACTCCGACGACCCGGGCTCACGGCACGACATGGGCGGCGACATCGTGCCGTACTTCGTCGGCCGGGGTGAGGCCGCGGTGTACGACTTCAAGGACAACGACGTGCAGGGCGCGACCGACCGCGACCGGCACTACTGGCGCGACGTCGGCACCATCGAGGCCTATTTCGAGGCACAGATGGACCTGGTGTCGGTGCACCCGGTGTTCAACCTCTACAACTACGACTGGCCGCTGTACACCCACCAGGGTCCCTGGCCCCCGGCCAAGTTCGTGCACGGCTGGCAGGGCCGCATCGGCCACGCGGTGAACTCGATCGTCTCGCCCGGCACCGTGGTGTCGGGCTCGTTCGTGGAGAGCTCGGTGCTCTCGCCGAACGTCAACGTGCGCTCGTGGTCGACGGTCAGCGAGAGCGTGCTGATGGACGGCGTGGACATCGGCCGGCACGCCGTGGTGCGCCGCGCCATCCTGGACAAGAACGTCGTGGTGCCCGAGGGCGCCCGCATCGGCATGGACCCGGACGCCGACCGGGAGCGCGGGTTCGTGGTCACCGAGTCCGGGATCACGGTGATCGGGAAGGGTCAGCGGGTCACCGTCTGAACCTTCTCCCGGCGACACCGATCAGACCCGCCGGTCAGCCCCGCCGGGCCCGGAACACCGTGTCGTGGATGGTGATCTCGCGCCCGCCGGGGTCGAGCGCCGGGCGGGGGCGGGCGTCGGAGGTGATCACCTCCCAGCCGGCCAGGTCCAGCGAGGCCGCGATCTGCCCCGCCGTCCAGAACCCCTCGGGCAGGTCGGGCCGTCCCATCGTGGTGGCCAGGTCGAGCGGGCTGTGCAGCACCACCAGCAGCTGGCCGCCGGGGGCCACCGCGCTCGCCAGCCGCCGGAAGAACGCCCGGCCGGCCTCCCCGGGCTGGTGCACGAAATGGCTTGTCACCAGGTCGTACTGGCCCCGGGGCGGGTCCCAGGAGCGCAGGTCGGCGTGCACCCACTCGGTGCGGGTGGCGATGTCGTCGCCGAGGGCGGCCGCACGGGCGGCGTTCTGGCGCAGCACCACCGCGGAGAAGTCCGCGCCGGTCACCCGCCAGCCGCGCCCGGCCAGCCAGAACACGTCGGCACCCTCACCGCAGCCGGCGTCCAGGGCGGAGCCCGGCGGCAGGTCCGAGACCTCCTGGACCAGCTGTGGATTCACCCGGCCGCTGAAGATCGGCCCGTCGCCGGCGTAGCGTTCCTCCCAGGCCGGGGCCTCGTACCACACCTCGTGCCCGCTGCTCATCGCGCACCCGCCCGCACGGCCAGGGCGGCGTCCTCGAGGATCAGGTCGAAGTTGATCTGCGCCCCGGCGGTGAGCCCCTGCCCGGCCGCGACCACCACCTGCGCGGCCGTCGAGGTCACGTTGCCGGCGGCCCAGACGCCCGGCACCGGGGTCTTCCCGGACGGGTCGGCCACCACCGAGGTACCCAGCACGAAGCCGTCCACCTCCGGCGAGGTGACCTCCAGGCCGAGCCCCTCCAGGCCCTCCAGCCGGGCGGCGAACCGGGGCGCCACCACCAGCACCTGCCGCGGCACCACCTCACCGGTGACCAGCCGCACCCCGCCCAGCCCGGCCGGCCCGGCCTGCACCGCGGCCACCTCCCCCTCGACCACCCGCACGCCGAGCGCGTCCAGCCGCTCCCGGTCCCCGGCCGCGAGCGCCGGGGCGGTGTGGGTGAACACCACCACGTCGGGCGACAGCTGCCGGAACATCAGCGCCTGGTGCATGACCATCGGGTTCGAGGCGAGCACCCCGATCGCCCGGTCGCGGTGCTCGTAGCCGTGGCAGTAGGGGCAGTGGATCACGTCGTTCCCCCAGCGGTCGGCCAGCCCCTCCACCGCGGGCAGCTCGTCGCGCAGGCCGGTGGCGACCAGCAGCCGCCGGGCCCGCACCGTGGTGCCGTTGTCGAGCGTCACCCGGAAACCGGCCGGGCCGGTGAGGCGTTCCACCCCGGTGACCGCGGCGCGCACCACCTCACCGCCGTACCCGGCCAGCTCCCCGCCGCCCAGGCGCACCAGCTCCAGCGGGTTCAGCCCCTCCCGGCCGAGGTAGTTGTGCATGGCCGCGGCCGGGGCGTTGCGCTGCTGCCCGGCGTCCACCACCAGCACCGAACGGCGTGAGCGGGCCAGGGCCACGGCCCCGCTCAGGCCCGCGGCCCCGCCACCCACCACCACGGCGTCGTACACGTTCCCGGTCTTCCCCATCGTCGTCTCTCCTCACGTCCGGCTGTTCCGGGAACAGTGCGCCACCCGTCGGATGTTGGCAATCTTTGTTGCTGGAACAGCAAATTTCCCGGGAGGACCGGCATGACCACGCCCCAGGACGACGTCCTTCTCGCCGTCGGCCCGCGCCTGCGGATGCTGAGGCAGCAGCGCGACACCACCCTCGCCGAGCTGTCGGCGGAGACCGGGATCTCGGTGAGCACCCTGTCGCGGCTGGAGTCCGGGCAGCGCCGGCCCACCCTGGAGCTGCTGCTGCCGCTGGCCCGGGCGCACCAGGTGCCGCTGGACGAGCTGGTCGACGCCCCGGCGACCGGCGACCCGCGCGTGCGCCCGCGCCGGATCGAGCGGCACGGCGCGGTCTACCTGCCACTCAGCCGGCGGCCGGGCGGGCTCCAGGCGTTCAAGATCATCTACCCGCCGAACTCTCCCGGCGGTGAGCCCGAGGAGCTGCGCGTGCACGAGGGCTACGACTGGATGTACGTGCTCGCCGGGCGGCTGCGGCTGGTGCTCGGCGAGCACGACTTCGTGCTGGAGGCCGGCGAGGTGGCCGAGTTCGACACCCGCACCCCGCACTGGATGGGCAATCCGGATCCGGTGCCGGCCGAGGTCCTCGGCCTGTTCGGCCCACAGGGTGAGCGCATGCACGTGCGGGCCCGGCCGCGTCAGTCCTGAACGAGCAGCGAACAGGCGGAACGAACGGGGCCGTTGGGATGAAGTAGTCAGCCACGGGATGGTCTCATTCCGGCAACGCTCGACTAGCCTCGGTGCCGTGACCACGCAGCAGGACGTTCTCCCGCCGGCCGGACGGCTCCCCTCCGACAGTGCCCGCACCGTGCTCTTCACCCTCACCGGGCCGGACCGCCCGGGGGTGACCACCGCCGTGTTCGGCGTGCTGATCCGTTCCGGCGTCGAGGTTCTCGACGTGGAACAGGTGGTGGTGCGGGGCCATCTGACCCTGTCGGTGCTGGTGACCGCCGGCCAGGACGAGAGCGGGATGATCCTGGCGGTCCGGATGGCCGGCAGCGACCTGGGGCTGTCGGTGAGCGGCGAGCCCGGCACCGGCGACAACTCCAAGCGCCGCCGCAACCGGCTGGCGGTGACCCTGCTGGGCGCGCCGCTGCTGCCGTCGGCGGTGGCCGGGGTGACCGGGCGGATCGCCGGGCACGGCGCCAACATCGACCGGATCCGGCGGATCTCCCGGTTCCCGGTCACCACGATCGAGCTGGACGTCTCCGGCGGCGACGGCGAGACGCTGCGCCGCGAGCTGGCGGCCGAGGCGATGGCGCACGGCGCCGACCTGGCGGTCAGCCCGGCCGGCCTGGCCCGGCGCGGCCGCCGTGTGGTGGTCATGGACGTCGACTCCACGCTGATCCAGGACGAGGTGATCGAGCTGCTCGCGGCCCACGCCGGGCCGGAGGCGGAGCAGCGGGTGGCGGCGGTCACCGAGCGCGCCATGCGCGGCGAGCTGGACTTCGCCCAGAGCCTGCACGAGCGGGTGGCCTGCCTGGCCGGGCTGCCGGAGAGCGTGCTCGGCGAGGTCTACGCCGCGGTGCGGCTGACCCGCGGCGCCCGCACCCTGGTGCGCACCATGCGCCGGCTCGGCCTGACCGTGGGCGTGGTCTCCGGCGGCTTCGCCGAGGTGGTCGAGCCGCTGGCCCGTGACCTGGGCATCACGCACGTGCTGGCGAACCGGCTGGAGATCGCGGACGGGCGGCTGACCGGCCGGGTGCTGGGCGACGTGGTCGACCGGGCCGGCAAGGCCGCCGCGCTGCGCCGGTTCGCCGAGCTGGAGGGCCTGCCGCTCTCGCGCACGGTGGCGATCGGCGACGGCGCCAACGACCTGGACATGCTGGCCGCCGCCGGCCTGGGCGTGGCGTTCAACGCCAAGCCGGTGGTCCGCGAGCAGGCCGACACCTCGCTGTCCGTGCCCTATCTCGACGCCGTGCTCTACCTGCTCGGCATCCCGCGCTCGGAGATCGAGGACGCCGACGAAGCCCTGGACGACACGACCCGGGACGACACGACCGGCGACAACACGACCGGAGGGACCCGATGAGCACCGGACCGACGCGCAGGCTGATCCTGATCCGGCACGCCAAGGCGGAGCAGCCGGCGCCCGGCCAGGCCGACGCGGACCGCCCGCTGGCCCACCGCGGCCTGCTCGACGCCGCGGTGGCCGGTCAGGAACTGGCCCGGATCGCCGTGCCCGGCGTGGTGGTCTGCTCCCCCGCCCGGCGCACCCGGCAGACCTGGCGGGCGGTGCTCGAGGGCCTCACCACCGGGCTGGGTGAAATGGAGGACGACGCGAACCACACGCCGCACCCCGACGTGCGTTACGTGCCGGCGCTGTACGAGGCGAGCACCTTCGACGTGGTCGAGACGGTCCGGCAGGCCGGTACCGGCGGGGGCGCCGGTGATCCCGGGGTGATCGTGGTGGTCGGGCACGAGCCGGTGATGTCCGAGGCCACCCTGGCGCTGTCCGGGCCCGGGTCCGACCCGGACGCGGTGCAGCGGGTGAAGTCCGGCTTCCCGACCGCCGGGATCGCCGTGCTGGCGGTCGAGCGGGAGTGGGCCGCGCTGGCGCCGGGCGACGGGCGGCTGGAGCGGTTCGTCGTCCCCCGTTCCGAGGACGGCGGCTCGATCGGCTGAACGCCGGGAGCGAAGAACAACGGGGGACGACGCGAGCGCTCGCGTCGTCCCCCGTTGGTTCGGGTCCGGCGGGTCAGACCTTGCCGGCGACGGCCTGGAAACCACCGTCGACGTAGACGATCGTGCCGGTGGTGGCCGGGAACCAGTCCGACAGCAGGGCCACGCAGGCCTTGGCCGTGGGCTCGGGGTTGCGCACGTCCCAGCCCAGCGGGGCGCGGGTCTGGAACAGCTCGTCGAACGCCTCGAAGGTCGGGATCGCCTTGGCCGCGGTGGTGCGCAGCGGGCCGGCGGCCACGATGTTGCTGCGGATGCCCTTCGGGCCCAGGTCCCGGGCCAGGTAGCGGGACGTCGACTCGAGGGCGGCCTTGGCCACGCCCATCCAGTCGTAGGCCGGCCAGGCGATCCGGGCGTCCAGGGTCAGGCCGACGACCGAGCCGCCCTCCTTCATCAGCGGCAGCGCGGCCACGGCCAGCGACGTGTAGCTGTACGCCGAGATCTGGAGGGCCGTGGCGACGTCCTCCCACGGGGTGCTGAGGAAGTTGCCGCCCATCGCGCTCTGCGGCGCGAACCCGATCGAGTGCAGCACCCCGTCCAGGCCGTCGACGTGCTCCTTGACCCGCTCCGGCAGCGCGGCCAGGTCCTCGGTGCTGGTGACGTCGAGCTGGATCACCGGCGGCGTCTTCGGCAGGCGCCTGGCGATGGCCTGGGTCAGCTTCATCTGCCGGCCGAACGAGCTCAGCACGACCTCGGCGCCCTCCTCCTGGGCGACCCGGGCCGCGTGGAAGGCGATGGACGTGTCCATCAGCACCCCCGTCACCAGCAGCTTCTTGCCCTCGAGCAAACCCATGCGTGCAGTCCTCTCACAATCGCGCGAAAACGCCCGCGGCCACTGCCGGCCGCGGGCGAAAACCTTTGTTCTAGTGACCCATTCCGATGCCGCCGTCGACCGGGATGACGGCGCCGGTGATGTAGGCGGCCGCGTCCGAGGCGAGGAAGCGCACGGTGGAGGCGATCTCGTCGACCGCGCCGAACCGGCCGGCCGGGATCCGGCTCAGGTACTCGGCCTTCAGCTTCTCCGGCAGTTCCGCGGTCATGTCGGTGTCGATGAAACCGGGCGCCACCACGTTCGCGGTGATGCCCCGGCCGCCGATCTCCCGGGTGATGGCACGGGCCATGCCGACCAGACCGGACTTGGTGGTGGCGTAGTTGACCTGCCCGGCCGAGCCCATCAGGCCGACCGTGCTGCCGATCAGGATGATCCGGCCGCGCCGGGCCTTGATCATCGACTTGGACACGGCCCGCACGCACCGGAAGGTGCCGCCCAGGTTGGTGTCGACGACCGTGTCCCAGTCGTCGTCGCTCATCCGCATCAGCAGGGTGTCGCGGGTGACCCCGGCGTTCGCCACCAGCACCTCGATCGGGCCCTGGTCGGCCTCCACCTGCGCCACCGCGTTCTTCACCGACTCGGCGTCGGTGATCTCGCAGATCACGCCCTTCAGGCCCGCCGGCGGCTCGCCGCTGCGGTGGGTCACGGTGACGGCGTCGCCGTCCTCCGCCATCGCGCGGGCGATCGCCAGCCCGATCCCCCGGTTACCACCCGTCACCAGCACGCTGCGTGCCACGATCACCCTTCCGGCGGCCACGAGGCCGCGATCCCTGCCGATCCTTCGGCCTGCGCATGTCATTTCCGTGTCGATCCGGTCACAGAGCCACACGCCGAGGGCGGTGCGCCGGTGTTCCGGCCGGCCTGCGCCGGACGCCACGACGGTCCGGTGAGTGACGTTATCCGACGAGCGAAGCGCGCCGCACCAGCGCACCCGGGGCAAAGATCGGACACGAAAACTGTCGGAACCGTACAAGAGGCGGGCCGCCGGGACCCGGCACCCGGTCGTCGGGTGGCCGTCAGGTGGGCGGCCGGTGTGCGACAGACCACAGCGGGGGGCTCCCTCCGGGCCCCGGAGGGAGTAGGTTCGCGGCGTGCGAGCTGTACAGATAACCGAGTTCGGCGGTCCCGAGGTACTCAGGGTGACCGACCTCGAGGAGCCGGCGCCCGGTGCGGGCGAGCTGCTGGTCGAGGTCGACTCCGCGGGCGTGAACTACGCGGACACCCACCAGGCCGAGGACTCCTACCTGGTCCCGCAGACCCTGCCGTTCGTGCCGGGCAGCGAGGTGGTGGGCCGGGTGGTCTCCGGCGACGGCCCCTTCGAGCCGGGCACCCGGGTGCTCGGGCTGACCCTGGCGGGCGGCGGCTACGCCGAGCGCGCCGTGGTGCCGGCCGGTCTGGCCTTCCGGCTGAAGGACGACCTGAGCGACGCGCAGGCCCTGGCGCTGCTGGTGCACGGCACCACCGCCTGGCACCTGCTGCGCCGCAGCGCCAAGGTGCGCCAGGGCGAGAGCGTGGTGGTGCACTCCGCGGCCGGCGGGGTCGGCAGCATGGCCGTGCAGCTGGCCCGGGCCTGGGGCGCGGGGCGCATCGTCGCCACCGCCTCCGGCGAGGCCAAGTGCGAGCTGGCCCGCTCGCTGGGCGCCGAGGTGGCCGTCGACGTCTCCGCCACCACCACCGCCGACGAGGTGAGGCAGGCGCTGCTGGAGGCCAATGCCGGCCAGGGGCTCGACGTGGTGCTGGAGATGACCGGGGGGCACGTGTTCGACGGGTCGCTGGCGGCGCTGCGTCCCCTGGGCCGGATCGCGGTCTTCGGGATGGCCTCCAAGGTGGCGCCGGAACCGGTGCTGGTGCAGCGGCTGATGCGCCGCTCCCTCACCCTGACCGGGTTCTGGCTGCCGCACGCCGTGCGCCAGCCCGGCGTGCTGGAGGGCGCGCTGGAGGAACTGCGCTCGATGGTGCGCGCCGGGGTGCTGCGGCCGGTGGTCGGCGGCAGCTTCCCCCTGGCGGACGCCGCCCGGGCGCACGAGGAGCTGCGCAGCCGGCGCAGCACCGGGAAGCTGGTCCTGGACGTGTCCGGGAAGGGAGTCGGGTGAGCCCGCGGTTCGGTCAGCAGATCGATCAGGACTTCCTGGCCCTGCCCCTGGACGCGCTGGCCGGTGCCGCGCTCCAGGAGGCCCGCACCGCGGGGGCCACGCACGCCGACCTGCGGGTGCAGCGCACCCGCAGCGCGTCGATGCAGCTGCGCGACGCCCGGGTGTCGTCCAGCTCCGACGTGGTGGCCGCCGGCCTGGCGGTGCGCGTGCTGCTCGACGGCGTCTGGGGTTTCGCGGCCACCGACCGGCTGACCCCGGAGGCCGCCGTGGCCACGGCCCGCAGGGCGCTGGAGGTGGCCCGCACCTGCCGGCCGCTGGTGGCCGGGCGGGTCGAGCTGGCGCCGGAACCGGTGCACCCCGACGTCACCTGGGTCTCGTCCTACCGGCAGGACCCGTTCACGGTGCCGGTGGCCGACCGGGCCCGGCACCTGGCCGGCTGGGCCGGCACGCTGCTGGCCGCGGACGGCGTGGACCACTGCGACGTGGCGCTGAACCTGTGCAAGGAGCAGAAGTTCTACGCCGACCTGGCGGGCACCGTCACCCGGCAGCAGCGGGTGCTGATGGCGCCCGAGGTGACCGTGGTGGCGATCGCGCCGGACGGGCCGGAGTCGATGCGCTCGCTGGCCCCGCCGGCCGCGCGCGGCTGGGAGTACCTGACCGGTGACGGCTGGGACTGGGACGACGAGATCGCCCGGCTGCCCGGCCTTCTCGCCGAGCGGGTGCAGGCCCCGAGCGTCGAGGCGGGCAGCTACGACCTGGTGATCGACCCGACCAACCTGTGGCTGACGATCCACGAGTCGGTGGGTCACGCCACCGAGCTGGACCGTTCGCTGGGTTACGAGGCCGCCTACGCCGGAACCAGTTTCGCGAGCCTCGACGGCGTCGGCTCGTTCCGCTACGGCAGCGGCCTGATGAACGTGACGGCCGACCGCACGGTCGAGCACGGCGGCGCCACCATCGGTTTCGACGACGAGGGGGTGGCCACCCGGTCGTGGGACCTGGTGCGCGACGGCGTGCTGACCGGGTTCCAGACCGACCGGGCCACCGCGGCCCTGACCGGCCTGGGCGCCTCGAACGGCTGCGCCTACGCCGACTCGGCGCTGACCGTACCGGTGCAGCGGATGGCGAACGTCAGCCTGGCCGCGTCCGGCACCGGCACCACCACCGGCGACCTGATCGGCGGGGTGGAGGACGGCCTGTACGTGGTCGGCGACAAGTCCTGGTCCATCGACATGCAGCGCTACAACTTCCAGTTCACCGCGCAGCGTTTCTACCGGATCCGCGGCGGGAAGCTGGCCGGGCAGGTGAAGGACGCCGCCTACCAGGGCTCCACACCGGGTTTCTGGGGGTCGCTGAAGGGCCTGGGCGGGGAGTCCACCTACCACCTGGGCGGCGCGCCGAACTGCGGCAAGGCCCAGCCCGGGCAGGTCGCCTGGGTCAGCCACGGCGCCCCGTCCACACTCTTCGAGCAGGTCAACGTGCTCAACACGCGCGCCGAGGGAGGCCACCGATGACCACGCCCGCTGCCGAGCTCGTCGAGATCGCCCTCGCCGAGGTGGCCAGGACCGGACCGGAACTCGGTGCGGCGGTGCTGGTCTCGCAGTCCTCCAGCATGAACCTGCGGTGGGCGCTGAACGGCCTCACCACCAACGGCCTGACCACCTCCGGCTCGGTCACGGTGATCGTCGGCGCCCCGGTCACCGGCGGCACCGGCTCCGGCGTGCTCACCCGGCAGGGCCTGGACGCGCGGGGGGTGCGTGACCTGGTGGCCGACACCGTGGCCCTGGCCCGCTCCGCGGAACCGGCCGAGGACGCCGCGCCGTTCGTGACCGGTTCCGAACAGCCGGGTTTCGCCGACCCGGGCGCCGAGACCGGCGCCTCCACCCTGGCCCCGGTGGCCGAGGCGCTCGGCGAGGTGTTCGGCCGGTCCCGCGAGAACGGCCGGGAGTCCTTCGGTTTCGCGCTGCACGAGCTCACCACCACCTGGCTGGGCACCACCGGCGGCCTGCGCTACCGGCACGAGCAGCCACAGGGCTCGATCCAGCTCACCGGAAAGGCCGGTGCGCGAAGCCGTTCCGCCTACGTGGCGCGCGGCACCCGGGACTTCAGCGACGTCGACGTGCTGGCCCTGGACGACGAGATCGCCACCCGGCTGCGCTGGCAGGAACGCCGCATCGACCTCGGACCCGGCCGGTACACCACGGTTCTGCCGCCCACCTCGGTGGCCGACCTGATGGTCTACTACCACTGGTCGGCGGAGGCCCGGGGCGCGCACGAGGGCCGCACGGTGTTCTCCCGGCCCGGCGGCGGAACCCGGGTGGGCGAGCGGATCACCGGCAGCCCGGTGTCTCTCACCAGCGACCCCTATCACCACGAACTGGGTTGCGCCGACCGGGTTCTCGCGCACGCCTCGTCGGAGACCGCATCGGCGTTCGACAACGGCCTGCCCTCCCCCGCCGTCACCTGGCTGGACCGCGGCACGATCAGCGCGCTGCCGACCACCCGGCACACCGCCGGGCTGACCGGCCTTCCGGTCGCCCCGACGCCCGAAAACCTGGTGCTCACCGGGGAGAACGGCACGGCCGGCACGGCCGAGCTGGTGGCCGGTGTGGAGCGTGGGCTGCTGATCGGCTCGCTCTGGTACATCCGCGAGGTGGACCCGCAGAGCCTGCTGCTCACCGGCCTCACCCGGGACGGCGTCTACGTCGTCGAGAACGGCGAGATCGTGGGCGCGGCGGGCAATTTCCGGTTCAACGAGAGCCCGGTGGACGTGCTGTCGCGGGTCGAGGCGTACGGCGCGACCGAGGTCTGCCTGAGCCGCGAGTGGTGCGACTGGTACACCCGCACGGCCATGCCGCCGTTGCGGATCGACGGGTTCAACATGTCCACCGTCGCCGAGGGCTCCTAGGCCACAATCATGGACGACGAGGAGCCCGCGCGGGCTGCTCGTCGTCCATGGTTGTGGCCCCTGAGAGCTTTTCAGTAGCCGTGTGACAGGCCACCGTCGACGGCCAGCATCGTGCCGGTCACGAAGCTCGCCGCCGGGCTCAGCAGGAACACGGCGGGCCGGGCGAACTCCAGCGGCTCGCCGTACCGGCCGAGCGGGATCCGGGCCTCCTGCTGCCGCCGGGTCTCCTCCGGGCGGCCGCCCGCGGCGTCCAGCGAGCGCACCCGGTCGGTGTCGATCCGGCCCGGCAGGATGCCGTTGACCCGCACGTTCCGCTCGCCCAGCTCGTTCGCGAGCTGTTTGGCCGTCATCGCCAGGCCGGGCCGCAGGCCGTTCGACAGGGCCAGGTCGGGCAGCGGCTCGCGGACCGAGGTGGACAGCACGAGCACCACCGAACCGCCCTCCCGGGAGGCGAGTTTCCCGATCGTGCGGGCCAGGCGCAGGGGGCCGAGAAAGGTCTCCTCGAACGCCATCCGCCAGGCGCCGTCGTCCAGGTCCATCACCGTGCCGGACGGCGGGCCGCCGACGCTGATCAGGCCGCCGTCGAGCCGGCCGTAGCGGGCGACGGCGGCGGCGACCAGGCAGGTCTCGATGCCCGGCTCGCCGATGTCGCCGGGCACGGCGATGGCGCGCTCGGAGCCGCCCAGGGCCGTGGCGGTGGCCTTCAGCTCGTCCTCGTTGCGGGAGCACAGCACCAGGCGTGCGCCCTCCGCGGCGAGCAGTTCCGCGCAGGCCCGGCCGAGCCCCCTGGACGCCCCCGTCACCACGTACACCCGGTCTGACAGACCCAGATCCATCGCGTTATCCGTTCTACAGCCCGCTACCCATGGTTATCTCATGGTCACTCTAGAGTGATGACGGGGGTGAAACCCGTAGCCCGGGGCGTTGCGGCATGATGTCGGTCGTGATGACCCGTACCCGGCGGATCGCGTTCCAGGGCGACCTGGGCGCCAATTCGCACATCGCCTGCACCGACGTCTACCCGGACTACGAGCCGGTCCCGTTCCAGACGTTCGAGGAGTGCTTCGTGGCGCTCGGCGACGGTACGGCCGACCTGGCCATGATCCCGGTGGAGAACAGCACCGCCGGGCGGGTCGCCGACATCCACTACCTGCTGCCGCAGTCCCGGGTGCACATCATCGGCGAGTACTTCCTGCCGGTTCACCACCAGCTGCTCGCCCTGCCCGGCACCACGCTGGACGAGGTCAAGACGGTGCGCAGCCACCCGCAGGCCCTGGACCAGTGCCGCAACGCCCTGCGCGAGCTGGGCGTCACGCCGGTCACGGCGGCCGACACGGCGGGCAGCGCGCGCGAGATCGTCGCGCTGGGCGACCCCTCGGTGGCCGCGATCGCGCCGCGCCTGGCGGCCGGCGTGTACGGCCTCGACATCCTCCGCGAGGACATCGAGGACGAGGCGCACAACACCACCCGCTTCATCATTCTGTCGCCCGAGAACCTGCGCGCCGCACCGGGAGTCGGGCCGATCGTCACCACGTTCGTGTTCGGGGTGCGCAACATCCCGGCCGCTCTGTACAAGGCGCTGGGCGGTTTCGCCACGAACGGCGTGAACATGACCAAGCTGGAGAGCTACATGGTGGGTGGGCAGTTCATCGCCACCCAGTTCCTCGCCGACATCGACGGCCACCCGGACGAGCCGAACGTGGCCCGGGCGTTCGAGGAGCTGAGTTTCTTCGCCGACGTGCGCATGCTCGGCGTGTACCGGGCCAGCCCGTTCCGCGAGCAGCAGCGGCAGGCGCTCTAACGGTAGGTGGCACGGGTGATGACGGGTTCCGCCCCGGCGCTCCCGTCGTCCTCGTCCTCGTCCTCCTCGTCACGACGCCGCACCTCGCGCACCATGGCCACGCCGAACAGCACGTAGGCGATGATCGCGAAGCTGTCCCACTGCACCGAGTAGGACAGGTTGATGCCCAGGCCGGTGTCCGGCTCCTCGGCGGCCTCGGGGGTGTCGGCGGCCGGCGGGTCCTCGCTGACCAGGGCCCCGAAGGCGCCCACCACGTCGGCGGCGTCGAGCCCGGTCTGCCCGGTCAGGGCGGCGACGTTCAGCCGGGCGGCCTGCCCGGCCGGGGCGGTGCGGTCGGAGGCCGGCTCACTGGGCCGCAGCCGGGCCACCACGGTGACCTGGCCGGTGGGCGGGGCGGGCACGCTGTCCGGCCTGGAGGCGTCCGAGCTGCCGGCCGGGATCCAGCCGCGGTCGACGAACAGCACGGTGCCGTCGGCGCCGCGCAGCGGCACCACCACCTCGTAGCCGTTCTGGCTGTTGCCGCCGGTGCCGACCGTGCCGGCCTGGCCGATCTGGTCGTGCGGGCGGTTGCGGATCAGCACGGTGTCGTCGGCGAGGTACTCGCCGGTGACGGTGACCTGCCGCCACTCCTGCTCGTCGGCCAGGGTGGCACCGGCCGGGAGGATCTGCGCCAGCGGCACCGGGGTGGCGTCGTAGTTGGCCGCGATCAGGTGGTTGCGCGCCGACTTCGCCTCGTGCCGGTGCAGCTGCCAGCGGCCGAGGAACAGGAACACGATCGTCAGCACCACCACGCCGGCCAGGGCCCCGGCCCAGCGCCGTTCACGCAGCAGACCCAGTGCGGCCCAGGTGGTGCCGAGCGCACCGCGGTGCGGCCGCTCCTGCTCGTCGTCCACGGAAGGGCCCGCCTCGACGCTCATTCCACCAGCTCCTCGGTGCTCACGGTCTCCTTCAGGAAACCACGCAGGCTCAGGAACTCCTCGAGGTGGGTGCGGTGCTCGTCGCACGCCGTCCAGATCTTGCGGCGTTCCGGCGTGTGCAGCTTGGGGTTGTTCCATCGCAGGGCCCACACCGCGGGGCGCCGGCACCCGCGAGCACTGCACATCGGCGACTGCCGTTCTGTCACGGGGACAGTCTGCCAAAAGGGGGACGCCGGGCGGCCACGGGGGATGCCGCCCGGCGTCCATTCGCGCACCCCGACGGGGGATGCAGGGCGCGCTCGACAAGTATGACACGGATCGGTGTCAGTCTGACCCATGAATCAGCAGGGCCATTCGTGTGATGCTCACTTCGACTGATCGGACGAGGTGCGCGAATCGATCAGGACGGTATGGGGATCCTCGTCGCCGTCCGACCCGAAAGTGGGCTCGGATGCAGGCAAATCGGACGATTCATGATGTACCGGCGGATGGATGGTGACCGGTATGCCGTCGTCCGCGACCGCTGCCGCGGAGGGCAGCGTGTGGCGGGCCCGGGGGGTCACGGGAGCCGGGCCGTCGGTGCGACGACGGCCGACGGCGTTGGCCATCACGACGGCCACGTAGGGCAGGATCACGGCACCCGCGGCGAAGATCCACCAGGACCAGTGGCCCCAGCGGGCGTGGATGACGATGGCGAGCACCACGCAGACCACCCGGATGCTCATCGAGATCAGGTAGCGGCGGATCCGCGCGTCCAGATCGTCGGAGTGCGGCGAGACCGCGCCGGTGATGCTGTGCACCGGCTCGCCGGCGCCCCGGGAAGGGTCGGGGGAAACGGGCTGTTCGCCTCTGTTCACCCACCCACCGTACGCCGGTACGGGAGTGATGCGGGCCGACGGCCCGGGAGCGCGGATGGTGCGACACGCCCCCGGCCGTCGGTCATTCGGCACTTCTTCTACTGACGAGCCCGCACGATCACGAGGGACTAGTGCTGCTTGGCCTTGCCCCGGGTGGCTCCACCCCGGCCGCGCAGCTGAACCTCGTTCTCGGTGAGGATGCGGTGGACGAAACCGTAGGAACGCCCCGTCTCCTCCGCCAGGGCACGGATACTCGAGCCCGACGTGTACTTCTTCTTCAGCTCGCCCGCCAGCTTCGAACGATCGGTGCCCGTGATCCGGGCTCCCTTCTTGACACTCTCGGCCACGAATCCTCCTCGAACGTGTGTCGTTCTCGGACCCATGGTGATCTCGAGTCGTGCATCCGGCCACTCGACGCGCCACGCAAAGTGATTCCTCGGGCGTTCGTTTCATCGTGCGGCAGATCCGGTCAGATCGACGTCAAGCACGGAAACGGCCGGGGCGGTGAGGAATTCACCGCCCCGGTGGTAACCGGGCAGACTTCTGTTGCGCTCCGGGCGATATGCCCGGAAGGTCGCCGCGCGATCAGGCGAGCGTGACCAGGTCGAGGTAGTCCTTGCTCCAGAGGTCTTCCTCGCCGTCGGGCAGCAGGACCACCCGTTCGGGGTTGAGCGCCTCGACCGCGCCCTCGTCGTGGGTGACCAGGATGATGGCGCCCTCGTAGCGGCGCAGGGCGTCCAGCACCTCTTCCCGGCTGGCCGGGTCGAGGTTGTTGGTGGGCTCGTCGAGCAGCAGCACGTTGGCCCCGGACACCACCAGGGTGGCCAGCGCCAGGCGGGTCTTCTCACCGCCCGACAGCACCCCGGCGGGCTTGTTGGCGTCGTCACCGCCGAACAGGAACGAGCCGAGCACCGTGCGCACCTGCGTGTCGGTCAGGTCGGGGGACGCCGAGCGCATGTTCTCCAGCACGGTGCGGTCGGTGTCGAGGGTCTCGTGCTCCTGGGCGTAGTAGCCCAGACGCAGGCCGTGACCCGGGACGATGTCGCCGGTGTCGGGCTTCTCGATGCCGCCGAGCATGCGCAGGAGCGTGGTCTTGCCGGCGCCGTTGAGGCCCAGGACGACCACCCGCGAGCCGCGGTCGATGGCCAGCGAGACGTCGGTGAAGATCTCCAGGCTGCCGTACGACTTGCTCAGCCCCTCGGCCGTCAGCGGGGTCTTGCCGCACGGCGCCGGCTGCGGGAAGCGCAGCTTGGCCACCTTGTCCTGCTGACGCACCTCGTCGAGGCCGGACAGCAGCTTCTCGGCGCGCTTGGCCATGTTCTGGGCGGCGGTGGCCTTGGTCGCCTTGGCGCGCATCTTGTCGGCCTGCTGCAACAGGATGGTGGCCTTCTTCTCGGCGTTCTGCCGCTCGCGGCGACGGCGCTTCTCGTCCGTCTCGCGGGCCTCCAGGTACTTCTTCCAGCCGACGTTGTAGATGTCCAGCGCGGAGCGGTTGGCGTCCAGGTGGTAGACCTGGTTGACCACCACGTCGAGCAGCTCGACGTCGTGGCTGATCACGATCAGGCCGCCGTTCCAGACCTTGAGGAAGTCGCGCAGCCAGGCGATCGAGTCGGCGTCGAGGTGGTTGGTGGGCTCGTCGAGCAGCAGCGTGTCGGAGCCGGAGAACAGGATGCGGGCCAGCTCGACGCGGCGGCGCTGACCACCCGACAGGGTGCCCAGCGGCTGCTCCAGCACCCGGTCGGGCAGGCTGAGGCTGGCGCAGATGGTGGCCGCCTCGCTCTCCGCCGCGTAGCCGCCGCCGGCCACGAACTCGGCCTCCAGCCGGGAGTAGCGCTCCATCGCCGCGTCGCGGGTCTCGTCGACGACGCTCGCCATCTGGCCCTCGGTCTCGCGCATCCGGCGGATCACGTCGTCCAGGTTGCGGGCGCTCAGCACCCGGTCGCGGGCCAGGATCGACAGGTCGGCGGTGCGCGGGTCCTGCGGCAGGTAGCCGATGTTGCCGCTGCGGGTGACGGTGCCGCCGGCCGGCTGCCCCTCCCCCGCCAGCACCTTGGTCAGCGTGGTCTTGCCGGCGCCGTTACGGCCCACCAGCCCGACGCGCTGGCCCGGGCCGACCCGGAAGGTGGCGTTCTCGACGAGGAGCCGGGAGCCGGCACGCAGCTCGACGGCATTGGCAACGATCATGAGGGGACAGCTCCTGCGGAAGATTCTCGGACGGGGGGCGCCCGGTGTGCAGCAGCAGTCGAACCGGACCAAAGTGGTGACAGCATTCTACGCGGGCGGCGGTGCCGGCGTTCTCACAGACAGGGGCTGCGCGTGGGTATCGAGTTCGACGACGACCGGGTTGACGTCGGCGGTGTGGACGACCGTCGTGGTGGCGGCGGTATCGGGCTGGGTGGTGGCGGCCTGGCCGTCGGCGGCGGGGCCGGGGTGGTCGGCCTGGTGATCTACCTGCTGGTGGCGGTGCTCGGCGGCGGTGACGGCGGCAGCGGCTCCGGCCTGCCGCAGCTGGGTGCGGGCAGCGCCAACAGCACCGGGAAGCAGGAGTCGCGGCAGGAGCTGTCCGACCGGTGCAACTCCGACGGCGCACTGGACGAGTACACCGACTGCCGGCTGATCAAGGTGTACGACATCGCGGACAGCACCTGGGAGGACGAGTTCTCCCGGCGCGGGCTCTCCAGCAGCTACCACGCACCCCAGCTGGCCTTCTTCGACGACGCGGCGAGCACCGGCTGCGGTCAGGCCTCCTCCGACGTCGGGCCGTTCTACTGCCCCGCCGACGAGGAGATCTACCTCGACCTGGACTTCCTCGACCAGCTCCAGAAGGAGTACGGCGCCGAGGGCGAGTTCGCGCAGGCGTACATCCTGGCCCACGAGTACGGCCACCACCTCCAGACTCTGCTGGGCACCGAGCAGCAGGTGCGGCAGGCCCAGCAGAGCAACCCGGACCAGGAGAACGAGTACTCGGTGGCGATGGAGCTCCAGGCCGACTGCTACGCCGGTGCCTGGTCGGTGCTCGCCGACCAGGCCGACAGCGGCATCGACCTGACCAAGGCCAACATCGCCGAGGCGCAGAAGGCCGCGCAGGCGGTGGGTGACGACCGGATCCAGAAGAAGGCCACCGGCAAGGTGGACCAGGACTCCTGGACGCACGGCTCGGCGGCGCAGCGCAAGGAGTGGTTCACCACCGGCTACTCCACCGGCGACATCGATCAGTGCGACACGTTCGGCGCACTCGGGCTCTGAGCCGGCTGACCGGCCTGCTGGTGGGCCCGCCGGCTGTTCTCGCGCCACTGGAGCATCACCGGCTCGAACACGGCCACCCGGTTGCGGCCCAGTTCCTTGGCCCGGTACAGGGCGATGTCGGCGAACTCGACGAGCTGCTCCCCGCCGTTCGCCGTCCCGTCGTCCACGGCCAGCCCGAGACTCGAGGTGACCGGCACGTCCACCCCGTCCAGCACGAACGGGTCCTGGAACACCCGCTGCACCCGGGCGGCCACCTCGGCCGCACCGGCCGGGGTGTGGTGGGCGACGGTGAGGAGCACGAACTCGTCGCCGCCCACCCGGGCCAGCACGTCGGAACTGCGCAGCACCCCGGTGACCCGGGACGCCACCTGACGCAGCAGGGCGTCCCCGGCACCGTGGCCCAGGGTGTCGTTGACGTTCTTGAAGTGGTCCAGGTCGAAGTAGACGACGCCGATCAGCCGGCCCGCCTGCCGGCCCCGGGCCAGGGCGCTGACCAGGTGGTCGGAGAACAGGGCCCGGTTCGGCAGGCCGGTCAGCGGGTCCCGGGTGGCCTTGTGCTGGAGCTCGGCGTTGGCCTCGGACAGCCGCAGGTTCACCTGTTCGGTGGCCTCCTGCTCCTGCCGCAACTCGTCGGCCAGCAGCGAATTCTGGTGCGCCAGCAGGCGGGCGCCGGCCATCTGCCGGTAGCCGTACCGGGCCAGCGGCGGCGCCCCGAACCCGCCGAACACGATGAACGCCACGAGGGCCCAGTTGCCCTGCACGGCCAGCCCGGCCCCGCCGCTGAGCACGATGCCGACGTGGAAGATCCGGTACACGCCCGGGGTGGCGGCGCAGAACAGCAGGTTCGCGGCGTTGGCCAGCACCAGCATGGTGACCGGCACCGCGACCAGCCCCGGGTCGGCGTCCCCGGGCCGCAGGGCCAGACAGCTGCTGCCCCAGATCACGCCCGTCCCGAGCTGGAGCATCCCGAAACGCCGGGTCACCCCGGCCGGTGACGCGCCCACGGCGAGCCGCCGGGCCGGGGCGATGACCGTGGCCGGCACGGCGAAGTGGAACAGCGTCAGCCAGGCCAGGCAGAGCCCGCTCCAGACCAGCAGCCCCAGCCGCGGCACACCGGCCACGAGCAGCACGACGTCGGCGGTGGCGACCAGGCCGAACCCGAGCAGGTTGCTGACCCGGGCGGCCTCCGCCGTCTGGATCAGCAGCTCGCGGCGGACCACGTCGTCGATCTCCGGGTCCGGGGCCCGCACGATCCGCCAGATGTCCCGCACGCCTCAGGAGTCGACAGCCCTGCCCAGCCGATTGAGCGCTTCCCGGGTGGGAGGCGCCACGAACACCTGGTTGCGGCCCAGTTGCTTGGCCCGGTACAGCGCCATGTCGGCCCGCTCCACCAGGTCCTCCCCGGACAGACCCGGGTCGTCGACCGCCACGCCCAGGCTCGCCGAGATCACCGCCGGGTTGCCGGCCAGGTCGAACGGCACCTCCAGCACCTGCCGGATCCGCTCCGCCACCTGCACCGGCGCCACCTCACCCGGGCCGGCGCCGAAGTCGTGGGTGAGCACCACGAACTCGTCACCGCCCAGCCGGGCCAGCACGTCCGGGCTGCGCAGCACCGCGGCCGTGCGGTCGGCCACCTGGCGCAGCAGCTCGTCACCGGCGCCGTGGCCGAGACTGTCGTTGACCGCCTTGAAATGGTCCAGGTCGAAATAGATCACCGCCACCGGCGTGGCGTTGCGCCGGCCGTGCCGCATCGACCGGCCCAGGTTCTCGAAGAACAGGGTGCGGTTCGGCAGCCGGGTCAGCGGGTCGCGGGTGGCCTGCTGGCGCAGCTCGGCGTTGGCCTCGGACAGCTCCAGATTCATCCGCTCCACGCCCTCGCGCTCCAGGCGCAGGTCGTGGGCCAGCAGCTCGCTGCGCCGGGCCAGCACCCGGGCCCGGGCCACCTGCTGGTACATGTACCGGGCCAGCGGCACGGCCGCGGGCGCCACCACGGCGTTCAGCGCGGCCACCCCGCCCTCGCCGTGCGCGATCAGCCCGGCCGACGCGGCCACCAGCGCGGTCAGGTGGAAGGCCAGCCAGGGCCGGGGCGTGGCCGACGAGAACACCACGTTGGCGGCCACCGCCAGCACGGTCACCGCGCAGGCCGTCGACACCACCGAGGTGTCCCCGGCCGTCGGCGCGGCGGCGGCCGGCAGCAGCCCCCAGGCCAGACCGCCCAGGGTCTGGAAGGCGGTGAACACCCGCAGCCGGTCGCGGTAGGAGCGGCGGTGCCGGGGATCCACCACGAACACCCCGACACCGGCGACGTAGAGCACCATCACCAGCAGCACGAGCCCGGTCCACAGCAGGACCGGGCCCGTCGCGGCGTGCTCGGCCGCCATCACCACCAGCACCACGGCCGACAGCGGCAGCCCGAGCAGGCTGCTCAGCCGCGAGGCCTGCGCGGACTGCTCCAGCAGCTGCCCGCGCACGACCTCGTCGAGCACCGGGTTCGGCGCCACGACGAGCCGCCAGATGTCCCGCACCACCGGGGCATCGTCATCGGCGACTCACAGGTTGAACTAGAGGTTGAACCCCAGGGCCCGCAGCTGCTCGCGGCCGTCGTCGGTGATCTTGTCGGGGCCCCACGGCGGCATCCACACCCAGTTGATGGCCATGCCCTTGACCAGCGAGTCCAGGGCGGTCTGCGCCTGGTCCTCGATCACGTCGGTCAGCGGGCAGGCCGCCGACGTCAGCGTCATGTCGATGGTGGCGTGGTTGTGCTGGTCGATCGTGATGCCGTAGACCAGGCCCAGGTCGACCACGTTGATGCCCAGCTCGGGGTCGACGACGTCGCGCAGGGCCTCCTCGACGTCGGCGACGTCCGCCGGGACGTCCGCCGGGTTGGTGTCCACTGCCTGCTCGCTCATCGGTCCTCTCCAGAGGTCAGTTCGATACCGGGCTGATCGCCGGGTTGCGGCCGGGCCGCCTCGATCCGCAACAACGCGTCCTCGAACGCGGTCCATCCCAGGATCGCGCACTTGACGCGATTGGCGTGCCGGCTCACCCCGGCGAAGGCCACGGCGTCGCCGAGCACCTCCTCGTCGGGGGTGCCCTCGCCGCGGCTGCGCAGCATGGTGCGGTAGTCGGCCAGGATGTCCCGCGCCTCACCGACCGGTTTGCCGACGACCAGGTCGTGCATCACCGAGGTGGCGGCCTGGCTGATCGAGCAGCCGTCACCGGTCCAGGCCAGCTCACTCACGGTGCTGCCGCCGAGGGTGAGCTCCACGGTGACCTCGTCGCCGCACAGCGGGTTGTACTGGTGGCTGCGGGCGGTGCCGCTCGCCGGGTCGACCGGCTCGTCGGCCAGCGCCACGCGCCCGTGCTTCTCCTTGGAGTGATCCAGGATCACCTGCTGGTAGAGCGCTTCGAGTGAGGACAAGGTCAGCTCCTGCCGAAGAATCCGCGGACGGTACGCAGCGCCTCGACGAAACGCTCCACGTCGGCGTCGGTGGTGTAGAGGTAGGCACTGGCGCGGCTGGAGGCGTTCACGCCGTAGCGGCGGTGCACCGGCTGCGCGCAGTGGTGGCCGACCCGCACGGCGACCCCGGCGGCGTCGAGCACCTGGCCGACGTCGTGCGGGTGCACGCCCTCGACCTCGAACGCCACGGTGGCCGTGCGGTTCTCGGCCGTCGGCGGGCCGATCACCCGCACGCCCTCGACGGTCGCCAGCCCGTCGAGCATGAGCTGCGCCAGCTGGTGCTCCCGGGCGGCGATGCGGTGCATGCCGACCCGGTCGAGGTAGTCGACGGCGGCGCGCAGCGCCACGGCCTGAGCCACCGGCGGGGTGCCGGCCTCGAACCGCTGCGGGGCATCGCGGAACGTCGCGGTCTCCATCGTCACCCGCTCGACCATCGACCCGCCGGTCAGCACCGGCGGCAGCGCGTTGAGCAGGTCGGGACGGGCCGCGAGCACGCCGATCCCGGTCGGGCCGAGCATCTTGTGGCCGGAGAACACCGCCGCGTCGACGCCCAGGTCGCCCAGGTCGACCGGCAGGTGCGGCACCGACTGGCAGGCGTCGAGCACGGTGAGAGCGCCCACCGCGCGGGCCCGCGCGGCCAGGTCGCGCACCGGGTTGACGGTGCCGAGCACGTTCGAGGCGTGCGCGAACGCGACCACCTTCGTGCGCTCGTTGATCAGGTCGTCGATGCCGGACAGGTCGAGCCGGCCGTCGTCGGTCAGCGGGATCCAGCGCAGCGTCGCGCCCACGCGGGCGGCGGCGCGCTGCCAGGGCACCAGGTTGGCGTGGTGCTCCAGCTCGGTGACCAGCACCTCGTCGCCGGGCCGCAGCGCGTACTCCCCCGCCTCCGGGTCGGTCAGCGCGCTCGCCAGCACGTTGAGTCCCTCGGTGGCGTTGCGCATCCAGACCACGCCGTCGTCGGGCATCCCGACGAAGCGGGCCACGGTCTCCCGGGCGGCCTCGAACGCGTCGGTGGCCTCACTGGCCAGGGTGTGCGCGCCGCGGTGCACCGCGCTGTAAGACGTGGTGGCGAACTCGTACTCGGCCTTCAGCACCTGCTCCGGGCGCTGCGACGTGGCCCCGGAGTCGAGGTAGACCAGCGGGGCGCCGTCGGCGACCGTGCGGTGCAGGATCGGGAAGTCCGCCCGGAGGGCCTCGATCTCCGCGGCGTCCAGCGGTGTCGCCTGCGTGGACGTGAGGGTCACGCGATCAGATCCTTCATCAGATCGAGAATCATGGACGACGAGGAGCCGCGTGCGGGCTCCTCGTCGTCCATGATCGGGGGGTCGGTGAGCTCAGACGCTCGCGCCGGTGAACCGGTCGTAGCCGTTGGCCTCGAGCTCGTCGGCCAGCTCCGGGCCGCCCTCGGCCGCCACCTTGCCGTCGACGAACACGTGCACGAAGTCCGGCTTGATGTAGCGCAGGATGCGCGTGTAGTGCGTGATCAGCAGCACGCCGACCTCGCTGTTCTCACGCACCCGGTTGACGCCCTCGGAGACGATCTTCAGGGCGTCCACGTCGAGGCCGGAGTCGGTCTCGTCGAGCACGGCGAAACGCGGCTTGAGAAGCTCCATCTGGAGGATCTCGTGACGCTTCTTCTCACCGCCGGAGAAGCCGGCGTTGACGTCGCGCTCGGCGAAGGCCGGGTCCATCTTCAGCGCGTCCATGGCGCCGCGGACGTCTTTGACCCAGGTGCGCAGGCTCGGGGCCTTGCCGTCGATCGCGGTCTTGGCGGTGCGCAGGAAGTTGGACACGGTGACGCCGGCCACCTCGACCGGGTACTGCATGGCCAGGAAGAGGCCGGCCCGGGCGCGCTCGTCCACGCTCATCTCGAGCAGGTTCTCGCCGTCGAGCGTGACCGTGCCGGAGGTGATCGTGTACTTCGGGTGCCCGGCGATGGAGTACGCCAGCGTGGACTTGCCGGAGCCGTTGGGGCCCATGATCGCGTGCGTCTCACCGGAGCCGATGGTCAGGTCGACACCGCGCAGGATCTCCTTGGGGCCCTGCTCGGTCTCGACGCTGACGTGCAGGTCGCGGATTTCCAGTGTGGCCATGGCGGTTCAGTTCTCCTTAGATGAAGCAGAGTTCACGATGACGTCGGTGTCGACGTACACGTCGTCGCCCTCGAGGGTGACCTCGTACACGTCCACCGGGGTGACGGCGGGCAGGGCCGTGGGCCGGCCGGTGCGCAGGTCGAAGGCCGAGCCGTGGAGCCAGCACTCGATGGTGCAGTCCTCGACCAGTCCCTCCGACAGCGAGACCGCGGCGTGGGTGCACAGGTCGGCGACCGCGTGCACCTCGCCGTTGTTCTCCCGGGCCAGGGCGACGAGCGCCGTGCCCACGGTGACCTGGACGGCCTCGCCGGGCGTCAGGTCGGCGAGCGACGCGACGCGCTCACGGCTCACCGCTGCACCGCGCTGATCGCGGTCTCGGGCTCGCCGCCCAGCTCGGCCTCGATCGCGGCGAGCAGACGCTCCTGGAGGTCGGGGATGCCGATCTTGTGGATCAGCTCGGCGAAGAAGCCACGCACGACCAGGCGGCGCGCCTCCTCCTCGGTGATGCCCCGGGCCTGGAGGTAGAACAGCTGCTCGTCGTCGAACCGGCCGGTGGTGCTGGCGTGGCCGGCGCCGACGATCTCGCCGGTCTCGATCTCCAGGTTCGGCACCGAGTCGGCCCGGGTGCCGTCGGTCAGCACCAGGTTCCGGTTCATCTCGTAGGTGTCGGTGCCCTCGGCCTCGGCCCGGATCAGCACGTCGCCGACCCACACGGTGTGCGCGCCCTCGCCCTGGAGCGCGCCCTTGTAGGTGACGTTGCTGCGGCACTTCGGCGCGCTGTGGTCGACGAAGAGCCGGTGCTCCTGGTGCTGCCCGGCGTCGGCGATGTAGAGGCCGGCCATCTCGGCGTCGCCGCCCGGGCCGGTGTACTCCACGGTCTCGACGAAGCGCACCAGGTCGCCGCCCAGGGTGACCTGGGTGGAGTTGATCGACGCGTCCTTGCCCAGACGGATGCCGACGTGCTGGGCGTGCACCGCGGTGCGGTCCCAGCCCTGCACGCTGACGAACTTCACCCGGGCGCCGTCGCCGACCAGGATCGACAGCTCGCCGGAGTAGCGCGCGCTGCCGGTGTGCTCGACGACCACCGAGACCTGGGCGTTGGCGCCGATGTCGAGAATGACGTGGCCCCAGACGATCTGGTCGCCGGTGCCGTGCAGCCGGATCACGACCGGCCGGTCCGGCTCGGCGTCGCGCGGCACCCGCACGACGACCGCGCCGTTCTTCGCGTTCTCCAGTGCCAGCACGCTGGTGCGGTCGACCGACTTCGGCACCGAGCGCAGCAGCGGGTCGCCGGCCCCGACCGTGGTCAGCTCGACGCCCTCGGGCAGGTCGGTGGTCCAGGTCAGGGTGGCGTCGGTGGGCTCGCCCTCGAGCAGCCCGCGCAGGCGGTCCAGCGGGGTGAACCGCCAGTCCTCCTCCCGGCCGTTCGGGAGCGGGAAGTCCGCGACGTCGAAGCTCGAGCGGTGCAGCTCGACCGGTCCGCCTTCGATCGTGAATGTCTGAGTCATGGCTCTTTCGTTCTGGAAGTGGTTGATGGGTGACGGGTTTGGCGGACTAGCCGACCGCGCCTTCCATCTGGAGCTCGATCAGGCGGTTCAGCTCCAGGGCGTACTCCATCGGCAGCTCCCGGGCGATCGGCTCGACGAAACCGCGCACGATCATCGCCATCGCCTCCTCCTCGGTCATGCCGCGGGACATCAGGTAGAACAGCTGGTCCTCGCTGACCTTGGAGACCGTGGCCTCGTGCCCCATCGCCACGTCGTCCTCACGGACGTCGACGTAGGGGTAGGTGTCGGACCGGCTGATCGTGTCGACCAGCAGCGCGTCGCAGCGCACCGTGCTGGCCGAGTGGTGCGAGCCCTCGAGCACCTGGATCAGGCCGCGGTAGGAGGTGCGGCCACCGCCGCGGGCCACCGACTTGGAGACGATGGACGACTTGGTGTGCGGGGCGGCGTGCACCATCTTGGCGCCGGCGTCCTGGTGCTGGCCCTCGCCGGCGAACGCGATCGACAGCGTCTCGCCGTTGGCGTGCTCGCCGAGCAGGTAGATGGCCGGGTACTTCATGGTGACCTTGGAGCCGATGTTGCCGTCGACCCACTCCATGGTGGCGCCCTCGGCCGCGGTGGCCCGCTTGGTGACCAGGTTGTACACGTTGTTCGACCAGTTCTGGATGGTCGTGTAGCGCACCCGGGCGTCCTTCTTCACGACGATCTCGACCACGGCCGAGTGCAGCGAGTCGGAGCTGTAGATCGGCGCCGTGCAGCCCTCGACGTAGTGCACGTAGGAGCCCTCGTCGGCGATGATCAGCGTGCGCTCGAACTGACCCATGTTCTCGGTGTTGATCCGGAAGTAGGCCTGGAGCGGGATCTCGACGTGGACGCCCTTGGGCACGTAGATGAACGAGCCGCCCGACCAGACCGCGGTGTTCAGCGAGGCGAACTTGTTGTCGCCCACCGGGATCACCGTGCCGAAGTACTCCTGGAACAGCTCCGGGTACTCGCGCAGGCCGGTGTCGGTGTCGACGAAGATGACGCCCTGCTTCTCGAGCTCCTCGTTGATCTGGTGGTAGACCACCTCGGACTCGTACTGCGCGGCGACACCCGCGACCAGCCGCTGCTTCTCGGCCTCCGGGATGCCCAGCTTGTCGTAGGTGGCCTTGATGTCGTCGGGCAGGTCGTCCCAGGACTGGGCCTGCTTCTCGGTGGAGCGCACGAAGTACTTGATGTTGTCGAAGTCGATGCCCGACAGGTCGGAACCCCAGGTGGGCATGGGCTTCTTGCCGAACAGCCGCAGGCCCTTGAGCCGCTGGTTCAGCATCCACTCCGGCTCGTTCTTCTTGGCCGAGATGTCACGCACGACCGCTTCGGACAGGCCACGCTGGGCTGCGGCGCCGGCGACGTCGGAGTCGGCCCAGCCGAACTCGTACCGCCCGAGGCCCTCGAGTTCAGGATGCGACAC
Organism: Kineosporia corallincola; assembly: GCF_018499875.1. Classification (GTDB taxonomy): domain Bacteria; phylum Actinomycetota; class Actinomycetes; order Actinomycetales; family Kineosporiaceae; genus Kineosporia; species Kineosporia corallincola. The sequence goes on from NZ_JAHBAY010000012.1 coordinate 117,229, forward strand.
GGTGCTCATCGGCTGATTTCTCCTCATGTGACGTGACGTCCGGCTCGTCGTGTGCTGGCGGCCGGATGGTCGGACTGTTCAGCGGAATGTGGGTGGTGCAGACGTGCTCGCCGTGGGCCAGGGTGGCCAGCCGTTGCACGTGCACCCCGAGAAGGCTGGAGAACGCGTGCGTCTCGGCCTCGCACAGCTGCGGGAACTGCGCGGCGACCTGCTGCACCGGGCAGTGGCCCTGGCACAGCTGCTTGCCGGGGCTGGGGCGCTGCTCACCCTCGGGCTGCCGCCGGCCGCGCTCCTCCAGGGAGCGGACGCTGGCGGCGTAGCCGTCGGTGCTCAGGGCCTGGGCCAGGGCGCCGGCCCGGCGGTGCGGGTCGCGCCCCACCGCGTCGACGGCGGGGCGGTACCGCTGGGCCAGGCGCTCGGCCCGGACCACGGCGAACTCCCGCACGGCGTCGGGACCGGCCGTGGCGGCCAGGAACTCCAGCAGCTGCACGGCCAGATCGTCGTAGGCGGTCGACATCACCGAGTGCCCGGCGTCGGTGAGCACGAACAGGCGGGCCGGGCGCCCGCGGCGCCGGGGGGCGCCCTCGGGCGGGTCCCAGGTGCAGACCAGGCCCTGATCGGTCAGGGTGTCGAGGTGACGGCGCACCGCCGCGGGAGTCAGCCCGAGCGTGGCCGCCAGATCGCTGGCGGTGACGGGACCGTGATGGAGGATCTCGCGGGAGACCCGGTTACGGGTGCCCCGATCCTCCATGCGGCCGGCTTCGAGATCGGCCTCGGTCATTTCCACCACACCAGTGTGACGTTATTCGACGCCGGGCTCAAGCCGGGGCCCCTCCACCCGGCTCACCGGTTCTGTCTGGTGCGTCACGGAAGGTGAACCTAACTTTCACCTGCCGGAACGCTGGTCACCCAGGGGCGGGGCACAGCCAACCACGGATCCGGCCGGGCGCGACGGCGGGGTCGTGCCGCCGGGCCCTCCGGGCTTCCCTATGGTTGACGTCGTGTCACGTTCTCTGGTGCCGCCCGCCGTCGAGGTCGCCGGGCTGGTGAAGCGTTACGGCTCACGGGTCGCCGTGGACGGCGCCTCGTTCACCGCGGCGCCCGGCGCCGTCACCGCCGTGCTCGGCCTCAACGGCGCGGGCAAGACCAGCACCATCGAGTGCTGCGAGGGCCTGCGCCGCCCGGACGGCGGCTCGGTGCGGGTGCTCGGCCGTGACCCGATGACCGACGGCGCCTGGCTGCGCCCCCGGGTCGGGGTGATGCTCCAGGACGGCGGCCTGCCCCAGGCCGCCCGGGCCGGCGACCTGCTCGACCTGGCCGCGGCGATGTACGCCGACCCCCTCGACCTGCCCGGGCTGGTGTCCACGCTCGACCTGGGCGGGCGGCTGCGCACCCCGGTGCGCCGGCTGTCCGGCGGCGAGCGGCAGCGCCTGGCCCTGGCCGTCGCCCTGGTCGGCCGTCCCGACGTGGCGTTCCTCGACGAGCCGACCGCCGGGCTCGACCCGCAGGCCCGGCTCGCGGTCTGGGACCTGATCGGCGGGCTGCGCGCCGGTGGTGTGGCGGTCGTGCTGACCACGCACCTGCTGGACGAGGCCGAGCGGCTGGCCGACCACGTGGTGCTGATGGCCGCCGGCCGGGTGGTCGCGGCGGGCACCCCGCGCGAGCTGACCGGTGGCAGCGACCACACCCTGACCTTCGAGGCGCCGCCCGGCCTGGACCTGGGCCGGCTGGCGCCGCTGCTGTCCGCCGGGATCGCCGCCACCGAGGTGCGGCCCGGCCACTACGTCGTCGCCAACCGCACCCCCGAGGCCCACCTGCTGCCCGCCGACGTCGCCGCCACCACCGCGTGGTGCGCGCAGCTCGGGATCATGCCGGAGGGTCTGGTGCTCGGCCGGAGGAGTCTGGAAGACGTGTTCCTGGAGATCGCCGCCCGTCAGGCCGGTGCGACGGAGGTGATCGGGGCGTGAGCGCGATCGAGATGACCGTGCCCGGTTCGCAGGCCTCCGTGCGGGAGGACGGCGGGAACCGGGCCGCCCCGCCGCTGCGCCGGGTGCTGGCGCAGACCCGCTTCGACGCGACCGCCATGCTCCGCAACGGCGAGCAGCTGCTGCTCACCGTGATCCTGCCGCTGTTCGTGCTGGCCGGGCTGGCCCGGAGCGGGGTGGTGGACCTGGGCGCGGGCCGCCGCATCGACCTGGCCACACCGGGCGTGCTGGCCCTGGCCCTGATCTCCACCTCGTTCACCGGTCAGGCGATCAGCACCGGGTTCGACCGCCGGGCCGGCATGCTGCGGCTGCTCGGCACCACCCCACTGGGCCGCTCCGGGCTGATCGCCGGGCGGCTGGGCGCGGTCGCCGTGGTGTCGGCGGTCCAGGTGGTGCTGCTCGGCGCCGTGGGCCTGGCCCTGGGCTGGCACCCGGCCCTGGCCGGGGTGCTCCCCGCGCTGGCCGTCGGTGTGCTCGGCTCCGCCGCGTTCGTCAGCCTCGGCCTGCTGCTGGCCGGCACGCTGCGCGCCGAGGCGGTGCTGGCGGCGGCCAACCTGATCTGGATCCTGCTGCTCGCGGGCGGTGGCGTGGTGCTGGCGGCCGGCCAGCTCGGCCCGCTCGGCGACGTGGTGCGCTGGCTGCCGTCGGGGGCGCTGGGCGACGGGCTGCGCGCCAGCCTGGCCCACGGCGAGTGGCCCTGGTTCGACCTGGCCGTGCTCACCGCCTGGGCGGCGGCCGGAACCGCCGCCACGGTGCGCTGGTTCCGCTGGGACAGCTGACGTTCCGGTGAGCCGGGTCCTCGCCCTGATCGGTTGCGCCGCGGGTGGTCTGGAAGGGCTGCGGCTCGGCCTGGCCGAACCGCTGGTGGCTGAGGGCTGGCGGGTCGCGATCACGCTGACCCCCACCGCCGGCACCTGGCTCGCGGCCGACGGGGAGGCCGCCCGGCTGGAGCGGCTCACCGGGCTGCCGGTGCGCTCGGCCTCACGGCTGCCCGGGCAGCCACGCCCGCACCCCGACCCGGACGTCTGCGCCGTGGTGCCCGCCACCGCCGGCACGGTGGCCAAGCTGGCCCTCGGGATCAGCGACAACCAGGCGACGACCGTGGCCAACGAGATGATCGGCCGCGAGGACGTCCCCGTGCTCGTGCTGCCCCGCGTCAACCGTTCCCACGTGCGGCACCCGGCCTGGGGCGGGCACGTGCGCGCCCTGCGCTCGGCCGGCGTGCGGCTGCTGTTGGGGGACGACGAGGGGGCCGTGAGCTCTGCGGGGGCCGTCAGCCCTGCGGGGGCCGTCAGCCCTGCGGGGGCCGTCAGCCCTGAGAGGGCCGTCAGCCCTGCGGGGGCCGTCAGCGCGCCCCGTGCCGAACCCGGTCTGCCGTGGGCCGCGGTGCTGGACGCCGTCCGCTCTGCCTGATCCGCTCTGCCTGATCCGCTCTGCCTGATCCGCTCTGCCTGATCCGCTCTGCCTGATCCGCTCTGCCTGATCCGGTGCACCGGCACGGACTTTGGCACTGATCACAGATGACTTTCGGCCCCAATCGGGGCATCCGGAACATCCGGGCCTCGACCGGTTTCACCGGCGACGTGACCATTGAGCGTTGAACGAAATCTGGGCCCGCCGGTTCGCACCGGTGCGACGGGGCCGGCCCGGGCGAACGTTAGGAGCACCGGATGTCCCGTAGCACTCTCGACCTCGGCCTGCTCGGCCTGCGGGTCGGCGTCGGCGCCACCCTCTTCGCCCACGGGGCGCAGAAACTGCTCGGCTGGTTCGGCGGGGGCGGCCTGAGCGCCACCGCGGCCGGTTTCGAGGGCATGGGCTTCCGGCCGGGACGCCGCAACGCCCTGGCCGCCGGCCTGGGCGAGGCCGGCGGGGCCCTGCTCGTCGCCGGGGCGGGCACGCCGTTCGCGGCGGCCGCGGCGGCCGGCACGATGATTGGTGCCGCCTCGGTGCACCGTCCCAACGGCTTCTTCAACACTCAGGGCGGGGTGGAGTACCCGGCCGTGCTGGGGCTGACCACCGCCGCCCTGGCGCTGACCGGGCCGGGCCGGTACTCGGTGGACCACCTGCTCGGCCACCGGCTGAACCGGAACTGGCAGGCCACCCTGGCCCTGTCCGCCGCCGTGGGTGGCGGCGCCTACGTGGTGGCACGGCGGCAGAAGGCGGTGGCCGCCGCCGCTGCCGAGGCCGCCGCGACGGGTACTGAGCCGGGTACCGCATCGGCCTGATTCCCGGCCGACCGGCCGTTCCGACCACTCGCGATCCGCGGACGCGGGTGGTCGGGACGGCTTCTCCTCGATGCGCATTCGTCACGCAATAGCCTGTTATCACCCTAGGGAGGAGGTCCCCCCCCCCCCGCAGGCGACCACACCATCAGGAGCGCTGACAGCGCGGGCCGATGCGGGCGTCCCTCATGAAGGCGTGACGCCAGACGCGCCAGCACGGCGACACATTCGCACGACGGCACGACGACACACCCGCACGGCGGCACTACGGCACACCCGCACGTCCGTATGGCGGCACGACCGCACGACCGCACGACCGCACGCCGGCACGACGGCACGGCGACACATCCGCACAGCGGCCTCCCCCGCGGCCAACCGCCTCCTGGCCTGCACCGCCTCCACCCGGGACAACTCTGTGGCCCGGCGCGACGGTCTAGACGCGATCTCCTATTCAGGATACGTTCCCTTCCTAGATGGATCCAATCTGCGTCGATTGCTATCCAGGCTCTTCTTTGCTGACCTGCCCGTCTCATAGGAGCTCTCCCATGCCGCGTTCCACCCCCGCCGCACCCCAGCCGCCCCAGGCCCAGGGGGCCGCCGTGCCCGCCGACGTCTCCCGCCGCACCATGCTGCGCGGCGCCGGCCTGCTCGGCATGGGCATGACCCTAGGCCTCGGCGGCCTGCTCTCGGCCTGCGGCGTCGCCGCCGACGACTCGGACAGCGGCTCCGGCGACGCGAGGACCGGCGGCACGCTGACCCTGGCCGTCGACGGCACCAGCGCGGTCAACGACCCGGCCTTCTACACCACGCTCGGCGACTGGATGGCCGTCGACTGCATCTGCCGCGGCCTGACCTTCATCTCGTTCGAGGACAACACCCCGCAGCCCGACCTGGCCGAGTCCTGGGACGTGTCGGACGACCAGAAGACGTACACGTTCCACCTGCGCAGCGGCGTGAAGTTCCACGACGGAACGGATTTCACCTCGGCCGACGTGCTGGCCAGCCTGAACCGGCAGTTCGACGAGACCGACAAGACGCTGCCCGAGGGCGCGTCCCGGCCACTGAACAGCCTTGGCGCCAACGTGAAGTCGCTCAAGGCGATCGACGACCTGACCGTCGAGATGGTGCTGATCAAGCCGGACCGGATGGTGCTGGGCCGGCTTTCGGACATCGGCGGCCGGATCATCTCCAGCGCCGCGCTGAAGGAGAAGGGCGCCGACATCGGCAAGGCGCTGGTCGGCACCGGCCCGTTCAAGTTCTCCAGCGCCACCTCCGGGCAGTCCGTGGTGCTGGAGGCGTTCGACGGCTTCCGGCTCGGCCGGCCGCCGATCGACCGGCTGGTGCTCCAGCAGGTCACCGACCCCTCGACGATCGTGAGTTCGCTGATCTCGGGCGACATCTCGGCCACCCAGTTCACCCCCTACTCGGCGCTGGCGTCGCTGGAGAAGAACGATGCCGTCACCGTCTACGACACCAGTCTCGGCTTCGACGCGATCATGATGATCGACGCCCGCCGGGTGCCGGAGCTGGAGGTGCGGCAGGCCATCAACCTGGCGGTCGACCGCGAGGCGATCGTGGCGCAGGCCTTCTACGGCAAGGGCCAGGTGCCCGACGGCTACGCGATCCCGCCGGCCCAGAACGGTTACGACGCGGGGCTGGCCGACCTCAGCACCCACGACCTGGACCGGGCCAAGGAGCTGCTGGAGAAGGCCGGCGCGACCGGCCGCACCATCCACCTGATGGCCGCGAGCGACAGCTGGCACCCCAAGGCCGCGCAGATCGTGGAGCAGAACCTGACCGACGCCGGGTTCAAGGTGGTCGTCGACTCCGTCGACCCGGCCACCTATTTCGGCCGGGTGACCGACCCGGACGACGAGTACCACGACCTGATGATCTGGGAACGCAACTCGTACGTGCCGGACCCGGACAACATGGTCGGCTCGATGGCCAACCCGGCCGGCGTGTACGGCGACTTCGCCACCGGGTTCGCCTCGCTGAAGGGCGCGGACAAGTTCGCCGACGAACTGTTCGCGGCGAAGAACCTCGAGGACGGGGACGAGCGCACGAAGACCTACTCGGACATCCAGCGGCGCTGGGCGGAGGAGTACATGGTGCTGGTGATGCTCGCCTACTCGACCAACCCGGTGGTGAGCGGCTCGGGTGTGGAGGGCATGAACGTCAATGCGCTCGGCAATCACCGGTGCTTCATGGAGAAGGCCAGTGTCTAGCCTGCCCCAGCTGCTGAAACACCGCAGGATCGCGACGAACTGGCTCTCCGCCGCCTCCTGGCTGGTGCTGCTGTTCTTCGTGCTGGTCGCGCTGGCCGGGCCGGTCCTGGTCGGCGCCGACCCGATGCGCCAGTCCAACAGCGCGCTGCTGCCCGCCGGCAGCAGCGGCCACCTGCTCGGCACCGACGACCTGGGCCGCGACGAGCTGGCCCGGCTGGTGCACGGGGCCCGGCCGCTGCTGCTGGTGGCGGTGCTGGCCACGCTGCTGGCCACGCTGATCGGAACCCTGCTCGGCCTGGTCGCCGGATATCTCGGCGGCCTGGCCGACCAGGTGGTCATGCGCACGGTCGACCTGGCCCTGGCGTTCCCCTCGATCCTGCTGATCATCCTGCTGGTGGCGGGCGCCGGGGCGGGAACCGGCACGCTGGTGATCGGGATCGGCATCTCGCTGGCGCCCGGCCTGGCCCGGCTGGCCCGGGCGCTGGCCGCCCGCGAGGCGGCCCGGGACTACGTGCTGGCCTCGAAACTCGGTGGCAGCCGGGGACCGCGGATCATGCTGCGCGAGATCCTGCCGAACATCGCCGGGCCGATGATGGCCCAGGTGATCATGACCCTCTCCGTCGCAGCCGGTTTCGCGGCCGGCCTGTCGTACCTCGGCCTGGGCATCCCGGCCTCGACCCCGGACTGGGGAAACATGGTGCAGGCCGGGCAGGAGTTCATCCTGACCACGCCGGCCCTCACCGTGCTGCCCGCCGCGGCCACCCTGATCTTCGTCGTCGCCTGCAACTTCGCCGGTGACGACCTGCGCGACGCACTCGACCCGCGGGGGCTCACATGACCGCGATCACCCCGGCCACGGCTCCCGGCCCGGGCCTGCTGCGCCGGGCCAGGAGCGGCCTGCCCCGGATGATCGCCCTGCGGCTGCTCACCGTGCCGCTGGTGCTCTGGGCCCTGGCCAGTCTGGTCTTCGTGGCGCTGCGGCTGCTGCCGGGCTCCCCCGCCAAGTCGCTCGCGGCCGGCGGGGCCACCGACGCCAGCGCCGAGCAGATCACCGCGAACGCCGCGGAGATCACCCGCTCGCTCGGCCTGGACCGGTCGCTGCCGGAGCAGTACCTGATCTATCTGCGCGACCTGGTCAGTGGCGACTTCGGCGCGTCGTACTTCGGGGGCAACGACGTCCTCACCCTGATCGGCAACGCGCTGCCCGCGACGATCGAGCTGACCGTGGCCGCGATGCTGATCGCCGTGCTGATCGGCGGGGTCAGCGGCCTGTGGGCGGCGCTGCGCAAGGACACCTGGGTGGACACCGGCACCCGGGCGGCCGCCACGGTCACCTTCAGCCTGCCCTGGTTCGCCCTGGGTGTGCTCGGCATCGTGGTGTTCGGCGTGTGGCTGGGCTGGCTGCCGGTCATCGGCCGGGTGCCGAACCAGCTGGACTACCAGCCGTTCACGAACTTCGTGCTGCTCGACGCGATCCTCCAGGACCGGCCCGAGCTGATCTGGCCGTGGCTGGAGCACCTGATCCTGCCGGCCTCCACGCTGGCCCTGTCGACGGCCGGGTTCATCACCCGGATCGTGCGAGCGAGCGTGCTGGAGGTGCTCGGCGACGACTTCGTGCGCACCGCGCAGATGAAGGGCCTGGACGAGGGCCAGGTGGTGCGCCGGCACGTGCTGCGCAACGCGTCGCTGCCGATCATCACCGTGCTGGGCCTCCAGTTCGGCACCCTGCTGGGCGGTTCCACGGTCACCGAGACGGTGTTCTCCTACCCGGGTGTGGGGGTGCTGCTGGTCGACGCGGTGCTGCAACGCGACTACCCCGTCGTGCAGGGCGCCGCGCTGGCGATCGCCCTGCTGTTCACGTTGGTCAACGCGGCCGTCGACGTCCTGTACCTGGTGCTGGACCCGCGGCTGGGAGAGAGCTGAGATGTCTTCCACCGAAATCGTTCTCGTGCACGGCGCGGGCGGCACCCCGACCACCTGGTCGCTGGTCCTGCCGATCCTCGAGCAGCGCGGGCACCGGGTCACGGCCGTCACCAACCCGATGACGTCGCTGGCGGACGACGTGGCCACCACCACCGCCTGGATCGACGAGCACACCACGGACGACGTGCTGCTCGTCGGCCACTCCTACGGCGGCGCGGTGATCGGCGGCGCCGGCCTCCACCCGCGGGTGAGGGGCCTGGTCTACGTGGCGGCCTGGGGCCCGGACGAGGGCGAGTCGATCCAGGACATCCTGGCCCGCTACCCGGTGGCCCCGGTGAACAAGCACATGGTGCGCGGGCCGAACGGCGAGTGGCAGTCCTCCCGCTCGCCGGAGTACTACGAGGAGATCGCCTGGGACCTGCCGGCCGAGCGCCGCGCGGTGTGGAGCGGCGAGGGCCGGCCCAGCGCCAACGCGATCTTCGAGCAGAAGTCCGGGCCGCAGGCCTGGAAGGACAAGCCGCGCTGGTACCTGGTGGCGGCGCAGGACAAGACACTGCGGGTGGACACCCAGCGGGACATGGCCGCGCGGATGGACGCCGTCACCTCCGACGTGGACGGCAGCCACTTCGTGCCGCAGGTCAGCCCGCAGCGGGTGGCGGACCTGATCGACGAGGCCCTGGGATGAGCGAGACCGTGCTCAGCATCAGGGATCTCAAGGTCGAGTTCGACGTGCCGGCGGGACGCCTGCCGGCCGTGAACGGGGTCAGCCTGGACCTGCGGGCCGGTGAGCTGCTGGCCCTGGTCGGCGAGTCCGGCTCCGGCAAGTCGGCGCTGACGATGGGCCTGACCGGGCTGAACCGCGGCCCCCGCACACACATCTCGGGCACCGCCGACCACCGTGGCACCGACCTGGTGGCGGCGAGCACGAAACAGCTCCAGAAGATCCGCGGCGCGCAGATCGCCGTGGTGTTCCAGGACGCGCTGGCCGCGCTGAACCCGGTGCAGCGGGTGGGCCGGCAGGTGGCCGAGATGATCCGCCGGCACCAGCCGGTGGGCCGCGCCGAGGCCGCCCGCAAGGCCGTGGACCTGCTGCGGGACGTCGGCATCGCCAGCCCGGAGCAGAACGCCCGGGCCTACCCGCACCAGCTGTCCGGCGGCATGCGCCAGCGCGTGATGATCGCGATCGCGCTGGCCAACGACCCGGGCGTGCTGATCGCCGACGAGCCGACCACCGCGCTCGACGTGACCATCCAGGCCCAGGTGCTGGCCCTGCTCAAGCGCATGCAGCGCGAGCACGGCAGCGCGATCGTGCTGATCACCCACGACCTCGGGGTGGTGGCCGAGGTGGCCGACCGGATCGCCGTGATGTACGCCGGGCGGATCGTCGAGATCGGCACCCGTGACGAGGTTCTCAACCGTCCGCAGCACCCCTACACGATCGGGCTGCTGAACTCGATGCCCCGCATCGACGGCCCCCGGCCCCGGCGGCTGGCGGCGATCGGCGGCAGCCCGCTGACCGGGGTGGACCGGCCGGCCGGCTGCGCCTTCGCGCCGCGCTGCCCGTCGGTGCACGAGAGCTGCTCGCAGCGGCCGGAACTCGAGCGCAGGGACGGCGCGGCGGACCATCTCGACGCCTGCTGGCTGCCCGGCGCCGACAAGGCGCGGGCCCTGGCGGTGGGCGCGGCATGAGCACCCCCCTGCTGAGGCTGACCGGCCTGCGCGTCGAGTACACCCGGCCCGGTGGGCGCCGGGTGCGTGCGGTGCGCGACGTCGACCTCGACATCGCCGAGGGCGAGACCCTCGGCCTGGTCGGTGAGAGTGGTTGCGGCAAGTCGAGTCTGGGCCGCGCCGTGCTGCGCGCGGTGGAGCCGCAGGGCGGTCGCATCGACTTCCTCGGCCTGGACATCACCCACCTGCGCGGTGCGCAGCTGCGGGCGGTCTGGGCCGACCTGGCGATGATCTTCCAGGACCCGTTCGGCTCGCTGAACCCGCGCCGCCGGGTGCTCGACATCGTCGCCGAGCCGGTGATGCGGGCCCGCGGCGCCACCCGGGCGCAGGCCGAGGAACGCGCGGGCGACCTGCTCGACCTGGTCGGCCTGGGCCGCGACGCCGGGCACCGCCGGCCCCGGGAGTTCTCCGGCGGCCAGCGGCAGCGGATCGCGATCGCCCGGGCCCTGGCGCCGTCCCCGAAGTTCGTGGTGGCCGACGAGCCGGTGTCGGCGCTGGACGTGTCGATCCAGGCCCAGGTGGTGAACCTGCTCGCCGACCTGACCGAGGCCAGCCGGCTGACCTGCCTGTTCATCTCGCACGACCTGGGCGTGGTGCGGCAGCTGGCCGACCGGGTGGCGGTGATGTACCTCGGGCAGATCATCGAGATCGCCGAGCGGGACGCCTTCTTCGACGGCCCGGCGCATCCCTACAGCAACGCCCTGCTGGCCTCGGTGCCGCGGGTGACCCCGACCGCGCAGGTGCGCCAGGCCCAGTTGCAGGGCGACCCGCCGGACCCGGCCGACCCGCCGCCCGGCTGCCTGTTCTCCAGCCGCTGCCCGAAGGTCACCGACCTGTGCCGCACCGAGCAGCCCGCTCTGCGCGAGCTGGAGCCAGGCCGGAGCGTCCGCTGTCACTTCCCGTTGCAGACGGCGGGTATTGAAACAACCAAGGAGCACGCCGACATTGATCATTGACGCCTACAACACCACCCAGGACGTGCGGGGCCGCTCCGACTACCTGACCGGCGCGAAGCCGGGCGAGAAGCCGCCGCCGTACACGCCGTTCGACCCGCAGCGGATCCTCACCCGGATGGACGCCGCGGGCGTCGACATGGCGATGGTGTGCTCGCTGGCGCAGCGCATTGAGAACGACTTCCTCATCGACATGGTGAGCCAGCACCCCACCCGGTTCATCGGTTTCGGCCAGGTGATGCCGCAGGCCGACGACGCCCTGGACGAGATCGAGCGGTTCGCCGCGGCCGGGCTGAAGGGCCTGAAGCTGCACCCGAGCCTGCACGGCTACCACGTGGCCGACCACGGCCTGCTCGACCCGGTCTTCGAGAAGTGCGCCCAGCTGGGCCTTCCGGTGCTGATCAACGCGCTGGACGACTCGTTCTGCGCGCCGCTGGCGATCGAGGAGATCGCCAAGGACCACCCGGGCGTGCCGACGATCATCGCGCACATGGGCGCGGTGTGGAACGTGCCGGAGGCGATCATCGTGGCCGAGCGGCAGCCGCACGTGTTCCTGGAGACGTCGGCGACGCTGATGAGCGACGTGAAGCGGGCCTACGCCCGGCTCGGCGCCGAGAAGATCCTGCTGGGCAGCGAGTGGCCGGGCTCGGACTTCGACCTGGAGCGGTTCAAGATCGCCAAGGCGATCCCGGACGAGGCCGACCGGGCGCTGGTCGAGGGCGGGAACTTCGCGCGGATCCTCGGCCTGTGAGCCCGTCGGACATCGTCCGCGTCGAGCCCCCGCCGTCCATGGGCGCACCGGACGCCGAGCTGCTGGAGCGGGCCCAGGACGTGCTGGGGCGGGTGTACGTGCCCGGCCGGCACGAGGTGGCGAGCGCGCTGCGCACCGCGGACGGCACGGTCCACACCGGGGTGCACGTGGACGGCTCGGCCCGGCGCAGCGCGATCTGTGCCGAGGGTGTGGCGATGGGCACCGCGGCCGGCGCCCTCCACGGAGGCGCCGGGCTGGACATCGAGGCCGTGGTCTCGGTGCTGGTCAAGCCGGCCGGCCGGTTCCGGGTGATCGCCCCCTGCGGGGTGTGCCGCGAGCTGATCAGCGACTACTGCCCGGACGCCCGGGTCTGGGTGAGCGCGGGCGACGACGTCGTCGCGTACCGGGCCATCGAACTGCTGCCGGAGAAGACACGGAGAACATGGTGAGTGAGCTGGAGTTCAAAGGCACCGGGACACCGGTGAACTGGGAGCGGCTGACGTCGCCGGAGGCCGGTGCGACGGTGGGCCGGACCGACGCGGTGATCATCCCGGTCGGCGCGGTGGAGCAGCACGGCCCGCACCTGCCGCTGGCGGTGGACACGCTGATCTGCCAGGCCGTGGCCGAGGGCGTCTCGGCGCTCACCGGCGTCCCCACGCTGCCGCCCGTGACCTACGGGGTGTCCGGCTCGCACGGCGACTTCCCGGGCACGGTGGCGCTGCGCCCGGAGACGATGATCGCGGTGATGGAGGACCTGATCGACTCGCTGCACGCCAGCGGGGTGCGGCAGTTCGTGCTGCTGAACGGGCACATCTGGAACAACGGCTCGCTCGACGTGACCGCCGAGAAACTGCGGGTGCGGCACCCGGACTCGCGGGTGCGGGCGCTGGGCTACGTGACCATGTACCCCGGGCCGGAGGTGAACGGCCGGGTGCAGTTCGGCCGGGGCCTGATGCACGCCAACTTCTTCGAGACGTCGGTCATGCTGCACCTGCACCCGGATCTGGTGCACATGGACCGGGCCACCTCGCACGTCGACGTGGACTCGTTCTGGGACTACCGGATGGACCAGGTCAGCGACACCGGGGTGTGGGGCCGTGAGGTGCAGGAGGCGAACGCCGACCACGGCAAGGTGGAGTTCGAGCGCTGCGTGGCCACCACCGCCGCGGCGGTCGCCAAGGCCGTCGCGGAGCCCTGGCCGGACCCCACCCACCGGCCCGGGAACTGAGAGAGGAACGATCGTGAAGATCTACGACATCACCCTGCCGATCCACCCGAAGATGCTGCACTGGGGCCGCAAGCCCGAGGTCGAGGTGGTCGAGTCGCTGGCGAACGGTGACGCCTCCAACGTGACCCGCTGGCGGATCGGCGCGCACACCGGCACCCACGTGGACGCGCCCGCGCACTTCGTCGACGGCGCCACCCCGATCGACCGGGTGTCGCTGTACTCGATGGTCGGCCCGTGCATCGTGGCCGACTGCACCCAGGTCGAGGGCGAGGTGCTGCCCGAGCACCTGGAGGCCGCGGGCGTCGCCGGGCACACCCGGGTGCTGCTGAAGACCACCAACTCGGCCGGGCCGCTGAAGCAGACCGAGCGCGCCGAGCAGTGGGTGGGCGTCGGCCCGGAGGCGTCGAAGTGGCTGGTGGCCAACGGGGTCGAGCTGATCGGCACCGACTACATGACGCTGGAGCACCACACCCGCACGGACACCTGGGACTCGCACCACGTGCTGCTGAACGCCGGCGTGCTGATCCTGGAGAACGCCGACCTGGACGAGGTGGCCCCCGGCGAGTACGAATTGGTGTGTCTGCCGACCAAATTGGTGGACGCCGACGGTGCGTTCACCCGCGCCATCCTGATCCAGCGCTGACCGAGAGGGACTGAGCAACCAGATGACGACTCAGGTGGCCGTCGCCGCACCGCACCCGGACGCGGTCGCGGCCGCGCGCTCGGTGGTGGAGAACGGTGGTGGGGCGGTGGACGCCGCGCTCGCCGCCGCCGCGGCCCTGACCGTGGCGTATCCCCACCAGTGCTCGGTGGGTGGCGACCTGGTCGCACTGGTCCGGACGCCGGACGGCGAGGTGCGCTCGGTGATCTCGGCGGGCGCCGCGGCGGCGGGTTTCGACGCGGCGGCGGTCGCCGGCCTGGACCGGATGCCGCCCGGCGGGCCGCTGGCGATCACCGTGCCGGGCGTCGTGGCCGGCTGGGCGAGCCTGGCCGGTCTCGGCGCGCGGCTGCCGTTCGCCGATCTCCTTGCCCCCGCGATCGCGCTGGCCGCGGACGGCGTGGCGGTCAGTCCCGGGCTGGCCCGGGGCACCCTCGACCGGTTGTCCGTCGTCCGCTCGGATCCGGGGCTCTCGGCTCTCCTGCTGGAGGACGACGGGGAGCCCCGCCGGGCCGGGGCGCCGCTCGTGCAGCCCGCCCTGGCGCGCACGCTGACCGAGATCGCCGGGGACTGGACGTCGTTCTACACCGGCCCGCTCGGGCAGCGCCTGGCCACGGCGCTGGAGGGGTTCGGCAGCCCGCTGCGGGCCGCCGACCTGGCCGCGCACGAGGCCGAGGTGGGTTCCCCGCTGACGATGACGCTCGACGGCGTGACCTGGTCGGTCGCTCCCCCGCCGAGCCAGGGGGCGGCGCTGCTGGCGGTGCTGGCCGCCGGGCCGGCCGGCCGGCTGGCCGCGGCCCGCGAGGCCGAGCTGCACCGCGACGCCCTGCTCGGCGACCCGCGGCTGGGCCCGATCGACGTGGAGGCGCTGCTCGGCCGGGCCGCCCGCCGGGTCGGGGCGCTGCCGTCCGGTCCCAAGCCCGCCGGTGACACGGTGGCGGTGACGGCCGTGGCGGACGACGGCACCGCGGTCACCCTGATCCAGAGTGTGTTCCAGACCTTCGGTTCCGGCCTGCTCGACCCGGCGACGGGGGTGGTGTTCCACAACCGCGGCTCGGCGTTCAGCATCGACCCGGCGCACCCGGGCCGGGTGCGGCCGGGCGCCCGGCCCCCGCACACGCTGTGCCCGGTGATCGCCGTGCACGACGACACCGTGCTGGCGCTGGGCTGCCAGGGCGGCCGGGCGCAGGCCTGGATCCTGTCCCAGGTGGCGGGCGAGGCCGTCACCACCACCGACCTGCCCGGGCTGCTGGAGCGGCCGCGCTGGGTGATCGGCTCGCGCGACCTCGGCCTGCCCGCCCCCTCGCTGCTGCTGGAACCCGGTGTCCCGGAGGCCGTCTCGCTGGCCGGGACGGCGACGGGCCTGGGCCTCGACGTGATCACCTCACCGGCCAAGCGCGACGACGCCGGGCACGTGCAGGTGTGCCGCCTCGACGCCGGCGGCCTGTCGGCGGCGGCCGACCCGCGGGCCGACGGGGTGGGGCTGGTCGTCGGCGCGGCCTGAACCGCCTTCCCTCCCCGTCCCTCTCACGCACCGGAGCACCGCGCGATGCCCGACCTCCTCGTCACCGGCGACATCCACACCCTGGCCCCGCCCCACGTGATGCCGCCGGTGGTCGAGGCGGTCGGGGTGCGTGACGGCGTGATCGTGAACTGGGGCTCGCCCGGCTGGGTGCGGGCCGAGCTCGGCGGGCGGGTGCACGAGATCGCGCTGCCCGGAACGGTTCTGCCCGGGCTCACCGACAGCCACGTGCACGTGCTGTGGGCCGGGCGGCGCCGCGACCGGTGCGACCTGGACGGCGTGGGCAGCGTGCAGGAGATCGTGCGGCGGCTGGCCGCCCACGCCCGCCGCCAGGGCGGCGGCTGGGTCGAGGCCGACCTGAACGCCGAGGCGTTCGACCTGGCCGAGCGCCGGCTGCCGACCCGCCACGACCTGGACCGGGCCTGCCCGGGCGGGCACGTCGTGCTCGACCGCAAGGGCCACGACGTGATCGTCAGCACCGCCGTGCTGCACCGCGCCGGGATCACCGCGACCACCCGCGACCCGGAGGGCGGGCGGATCGTGCGCGACCCGTCCGGCTCGCCGACCGGCCTGCTGATCGAGCACCCGGCCGCGGCGCTGGTGCGCCGCGTGGTGCCCGCCCCCGACCTGGTCACCCGGATGCGCTGGATCGAGCTGGGCCAGCGCGAGCTGCTGGGGCTGGGCGTGACCACCGCGATGGACCCGGCCGTGGCCCTGCCCGACCTGGAGGCCTGGGCACAGGCGGCGCGCGAGGGGCGGCTGCGGCAGCGGGCCGTGGTGATGCCGCTGGGCGGCGACGACGTGACCCCCGAGCAGGTCGCGGCCGCGGCCGGGCCGCTGGCCGCGATCGCCCCGGCCCGGCTGCGGGTCGGGCCGACGAAACTCTTCCTGGACGGCGGGGGTTCGCTCGGCACGGCCTGGCGCTCGGTGCCGTGGCCGGGCACGAAGAACGACCACGGCAACCAGAGCATCACCCTGGACACGCTGCGGGCGCACTGCGCGGCCGGGCTGCGCGGGCACGGCGTGGGGGTGCATGCCGTGGGCGACGCCGCGATCGACGCGGTGCTCGACGTGCTCGAGGTGCTGAACTGGGCCGGCGACCAGCCCTACCGGGGCACCGGTTTCCACCTGATCCACGGCTACCTGACGCCCAGCCGCTCGGCGCTGGCCCGGGCGGCCCGGCTCGGCGTGGCGCTGTCGGCGCACCCGGCGCTCCAGTGGTCGTTCGGCACGTCGCTGATCGGCCGGCTCGGCGAGGACGAGGCCGCCGGGGCGAACCCGCTGCGGGCCTGGCTGGACGCCGGGGTGCTGGTCGGCGGGGGCAGCGACGGGCCGGGCGGGCCGATGTCGCCGCTGTTCGGCATGTGGCAGGCCCGCACCCGGATGGTGCAGGGCCGCGACGAACCGCTCGGGCCGGCCCAGGCGATCACGCCGCGCCAGGCCCTGACCATGTTCACCACCGGCGCGGCGGCGATCACCGGGCAGCCCGGCCACCTGTACCCGGGCGGGCCGGCCGACCTGACCGCGGTCGACGTGGATCCGCTGCTGTGCGACGACGAGATGCTGCGGCGGGCGCGGGTGCTGGCCACGGTGGTGGGCGGGCAGGTCGCGCACGTTGACATCAGGTAAATCCTGACCGATGACGGGACGGGACACCGTCTCGCATATTGACGCACCCATCCGGGCTACCTAGCCTGGTCGGGAACGCACCGCAGGACCGAGGGCGACGAGGAGGCCGGGATGACATCGACAGCCGCTCCCGGCACGTACGCCGAGCCGCTGCGTTCCCGCCCTCCGCGTGAGGGCCTGCGCCGTCCCGGCACGGCCGTCGGCAACCCCCAGGTCCCGTTCTAAACACCTGGTCCGGCCCATCTTTTCACCCGGGCACCACCCTGTCCTCCGCCGTGGGGAGGGGTGGGTCCGGTGCTCCGCGACGTCTTCCACCCCCCACCCCGGGAGCATCACGATGACGAACACCACGATCGCCCTCGAGCCGATCTCCGGCCCGTCCGCCTGGCGCGGCGACGAGCTGGCCGGCACCACCGAGTGGATCTACGAGCTGGCCCCCGGCGAGATCGCCGACCTGGAGGCCGCCGGGCGCAAGCTCGTGGCCGACGACCCCGACCTGCGCACCGTGACCGCGGCCGACTACCCGCTGCCCGCGTGCACCCGGCTGAACGAGGAGTCGGGCCGGCAGATGGACACCGGGCGCGGCTTCATCCTGATCCGCGGTCTGAAAACCGAGGAGTACGGCGACGTCCTGGCCGGGGCGATCTTCTTCGTCATGGGCCTGCACCTGGGGCAGCCGATCGGGCAGAACCAGATGGGCGACCTGCTCGACCACGTGATCGCCACCTCTGACAAGACTCTCGCCGACGAGGGCGCGAAACCCTCACGCGTGCGCGACCGTCTGCCGTTCCACTCCGACTCCTCCGACGTGGTGGCGCTGATGTGCCTGCGCGGGGCCCGCGAGGGCGGCGCGAGCAGCCTGGTCAGCGGCACCACGATCTACAACGAGGTGCTGCGGCGGCGACCCGACCTGGCGCCGCTGCTGCTGGAGCCGTTCCACTGGGATTGGAAGGCACAGGACCCGGACGCCCCGGAGAACACCTACTCCTCGCCCGTGGTCTCTTACGTGGACGGCATTTTCAGCGTCTACGCGGGCATGTCGATGATCTTCTCGGCGCAGCGGTTCGCCGAGGTGCCGCGGCTGACGCCGGAGCAGACCCAGGTGCTGAACCTGTTCGACGAGATCTCGCAGGAGCCGGGCCTGGCGCTGGACATGAACTTCCAGCCGGGCGACGTGCAGTGGCTGCTGAACTACGCGGCCCTGCACTCGCGCACCGGGTACCTGGACTTCCCCGAGCCGGAGCGCCGCCGGCACCTGCTGCGGCTGTGGCTGAAGCGCGACGTCGGGCGGCCGCTGGTGGAGAAGTTCGGCAAGCACGTGGTCACGATGGGCGAGCCGGCCGGCGGGCTGCTGCCGGGCGGGCGGTTCGCGATCGCCGACGCGGCCCAGCCGAACTTCGAGTGGGGCAACTGATCTCGTGAGAGAACGGGGGACGCCGGTGGCCGGCGTCCCCCGTTCTGCTGCTCTACGTGAGCAGTTCCCCGTAGATCCGCGCCCAGGTGCCCAGCCCGGCCAGGGGGGTGCGGTCGCGGCGCGGGTCGTCGGGGCCCGGGCCGATGGTGGGGCCGAGGCGGACCGTGTCGATGCCGTGGCCCCGGAACACCACACCGTCGGTCGAACCGGTCCAGCCGGTGATGTCCTGCGCCGCCCCCAGGTACTTCTCGCGCACCTGCCGGGCCCGGCGCACGACCGGGGCGTGCTCGCCGGTGACGCCGGCCGGGTGAATCTCGTGCGCCTCGACCGTGGCCGTGCAGCCCTCGGGAACCGCTGCCGCAACGGCCTTCCCGAGTTCTGCCGCCACCTGCTCCGGGCGGTCGCCGGGAAGCGTGACCAGGTACAGGCGCAGCTCCAGCACGGCCGGGAAGAGGTCGGGCTTGGTGGCGAGACCGGCCGACAGATAACCGATCCCGGCCTCGGCGCCGAGCTGGCCGGCGCCGCGCCGGGCGGCCAGGTGCCCGGTGCGCCACTGCTCGACCGCCGCGACCACGCGGCCCGCGTGCGCGACCACACCGCCGTCGGGCCGGTGGTGGCGCCGGGCCAGTACGGCCCCGTGGCGGCCGGTGACGCGGACCGTGAGGTAGGCAGCGCCCGGCTCGGAATGCAGCACGCCGGGCGGCCCGGCCTTCGCCACGACCACCTGGCGGGGTCTCGGCCGGGTGGCGAGATGGTGCTCCACACCGGTGATCTCACCGGGAACCAGCCGGTGGGTGCCGGATCCGGCGAGCAGCAGGGTGGAGCCCGGGCCGTTCCCGGCAGCCGCCCGCACGAAGCCGAGCAGCGCGGCCGCGGCGGGCCCGCGGGCCACCCCCAGCCCGAAACCGTCGGCCTCGTGGGTGATCCGCAGCGGCCCGGGCGGGTCGGTGCGCCCGGTGACCGGGGCGTCGGCGGCCGACCCGTCGAGCGAGGTGTCGAGGTGTGAGTACAGCAGCACCGACTCCGGCACCGCCCCCGCCGTTCCCAGCAGATTGGCCCCGGAGTCCCCGTACGGCACCACTTCCCAGCGCACCTGCGGCCAGTGTTCCCGGCACCAGGCGTGCAACCGCACGGCCGCGGGACGTTCGCGGCCGTGCGGGGCGGGGATGCTATGGAGTTCGGTGAGGATGCGGGTCAGGAGCTCTTCGTCGTCCTCCATGGCACCGTCCATGTCAGAAGCGGCCCCAGTCGTCGGCGGCGGGGCGCCACACGTCGATGTTGCGCGGATCGGCCGGCATGTGGCGGGCGCGGTGCGTCTCGTGCTCCTCGGGGGTGAGCACACGGTGCGCGTCGCACAGCTCGAACCGGGGTCCGAACTTGGTGTCGTGCAGGTAGAACGCGATCGACGTGGACGCCGAGTGGTTCACGATGTCGGACGCGATCGGGGCCCCCTTGTACAGGGCCCGGGCCCGCAGGCGCATCACGTGGTCGAGGCTCTTCATCGCGAAACACAGGTGCCCGACGAAGAACTCCTTGTTCTTCTGCACGGCCAGGCTGTGGTGGTAGCGGTCCTCGCAGCGCAGGAACGTGGTCGAGCCGACCACGTGGTCGGAGGCCAGGAAGCCCAGCACGTTCTGGTAGAAGTCCAGGCTCTCCTGCCACTTCGGGGTGGACAGGAACGGGTGCACCAGGTCTTTCGGGCGGATCTCGATGTGCGGCGGCTCGGCGTACTCGTGGAACTCGGTGAACAGCTCCACGATCAGGCCGTTCGGGTCGGCCACGGCGAAACCGTTCGCGCAGAGTCCCTTCTGGCGTTCCTGGAGCTCGAGCACCTCCAGGCCGGCGTCGAGCACGCGCTTGTGCAGCTGCTCGAGCACCTCCTCGCTCCCGACGCTGTAGCCGATGGCCGTGGTCCAGCCGTCCTCGCGGTGCGGGGCCGCGATCAGCTCGATGCAGTGGTGCTCGATGTCGGAGCGCAGGTAGGCGTACTCGTCGGTGTGCTGCTCGAGCTGGAGACCGACGTGGTATTCGAGGAACTCGATGGTGGCCCGCAGATCGGGCACCTCGATCCGGGCGTACTCGAAACCGTACGGGCCGTGTTGCCGCGTGGGCATGGGAACGCTCCTGTCGTCGAGGATGTCGGCCCACCGGGCGGTGAAGGCCTGGAGCTCCTCCCGGGCCAGCCCGGCCTGCGCCGGGTCGGCCTCCGGGCGGAACCCGAAGGTGAAGGTGTGCTCGGTCAACGTGCTTCTCCCAGCGCTAGAGGATGAAACTGAGCCGGGCCCCCGCGGTGAGGAACTCGTGGCCCAGGATCGAGCGCCGCAGCCGGAACCGGAAGCCGTCCTCGTGCGGCACCAGCACGTGGTCGTAACGGCCCACGTAGCTGTCGAACTCGCCGTCGCGGGCGCGGTGCACCACGAACGACGCGGTGACCCGGAACGAGTCGGACAGGTCGCCGAACTGCCGGGCGGTCAGGGCCACGTTCGTCGAGACCGGCCCGACCCGCAGCGGCGCGGCCGGGTCGGTGATCGGGTGCAGCCGCACGTTCGAGACCAGCCGGTGCGTGCGCGAGTGCGGGTTCTCGGCGTGCGCCTTGCGCGACTTCAGGCGCTTGACCCGGGCCTTGATCAGGTCCCAGTCGTCGGTGACGAACGAGCCCGACTCGATCGCCGACCAGCCCCGGAAGTCGGTGGTGGGCACCTCGAACCGGGCGCCCGGCTCGAACAGGGCCAGCCAGGCGTCGTAGTCCCAGGCGTCGAGGATGTCGGCCTCGGCGTAGAGGAAGTCCTCCACCGCGGCCCGGCTGACGGCAAGGTCTATCACCGCACGTCCCTTCCGGTCACGAAGCTCTCCGGGCGCTCACCGGTGACCGACAGCCCGGCGGGGGCGACGGCTGCCACCCAGTGCCGCCAGAAGCCACGCATCGCGCCCTCGTCGATGGAACGGCCCTGCACGCCCTTGATCTCGTCGGCCAGGCCGCGCGACATGTCGCTGAAGTCGTTCGCACCGCCGCCGGCGGTGGCCTCGATACCGCGCTGCACCGCCTCGTACGCCTCGATGTCGTCGGGCGTGGCCAGGCCGCCCGGGCCGACGAAGCTGACCACGGTGCGCATGCGCAGCGCGCGGGCGTCCGGGTCCTCCTCCTTCGGCACGAGCTGCCAGGCCCGCACGTCGGTGACGCCGGGCGAGACCGGCTCGAGCTGCCGGATCGACAGGCCCTCGATGTCGAACAGCAGCAGGTTCGGGTACACGAACAGGATGTGGCTCTCGTCGGCCACGTAGTGCGCCCGCCGCTCCCCCAGCCGCTGCACCATCTCGGCCCGGTGCTCCTGCGTGCGCACCCGCTCGTCCTCGCCGAAGCGCGGCTCCCAGATCATGCTGATGCGCCCGCCGTGACCGGTGAGAACCAGCAGCAGGTGGCCGTTCTGGAGGGTGTAGGCGTACTGGTCGTCGTCGGTGACGGCGAAACCGCTCTCGCGCAAGTACCCGACGAACGTGTTGTGGGTGGGCGAGAAGTGGTAGCCGTCCATCGCGTTCTCGACGGCCAGCTTCCAGTTGCCGCGCACCGAGTACAGCTGTGTGCCGGGCAGGGTGGTCATGCCGCTCGCGTGCTGCTGCTCGATCATCGTCATGTAGTCGGCGGCGTCGCCGAGATGCTCCAGCAGGGGCGGCACGTCGGCGGTGAACGCGACGAACACGTAGCCCTCGTGGATCTCCAGCCGGGCCACCGACCGCAGCGCCATCGACGCCCGGAACGCCTCGTCGCCCGGGTAGGCGTCGAGCCCCGGGATCGACGAGACCTGACCGTTGGAGCGGAACGTCCAGGCGTGGTAGAAGCAGGCGAAATTCTTTGCGTTGCCCTCGTTCTCGCGGCAGACCACGGTGCCGCGGTGCGGGCAGGAGTTGAGGAACGCGTGGATCTCGCCCTCGCCGTCGCGGACGAAGATCAGCGGCCGCCCGGCCAGGGTGCGCACCTTGAAGTCGTTCTTGTTCGGCAGTTCGGTCTCGTGACCGAGGTAGAGCCAGCTACGGCCCCAGATCTGTTCGCGCTCGGCGTCGAACAGCTGCTGGGACCGGTACGCCTCGCGGTTGACGCGGAAGGTCTGCCGGTCCCAGTCCTCGGCCACCATGGTGTGAGTCATCCGCCTCGGACCCTTCTGGTCGACGAGCAGTGTGCGGGGGAAAGGGGAAAGCGCGAGACGACGTCTCGCATGATGTTCAGCCTCGGGCATCCCGATGTCGCCGTCAAGACATTCTGTCGCCATTCGCAACGACTTTCGGGTCAGGGATGATTCGATCGGGTTACAGCGTCTCGGTATGAGAGATATCGTCCTGCCATACGCAATGCCGACGACGAGCGACCACGAGGGACGAGGAGCACGACCATGACCGACGAGGCGGCCGCCCCGACGATCCAGACGGTGCAGCGCGCCGCGCTCATCCTGAACGCGTTCACGGTGAGCAGGCCCCATCTGAGCCTCAACGAGATCACCACCCATCTGGGGGCGAGCAAGGCCACCGCGCACCGCTACACCAAGGCGCTGCGGGCCGCGAATCTCCTGCGCTACGACGAGCGTACGGCTCTGTACTCGCTCGGCCCGCAGGTGCTCACGCTGGCCGCCACGGCCCGGGCCGGCCTGCCGATCGTGACCACGGCCGAGCCGTTCCTCGAGCGCCTGGTCAAGCTGACCGACGAGACCGCGGTGCTGAGCGTGTGGGACGGCGAGGGCGCCGTCGTCGTCCGTTGTGCCGACAACACCGACCAGCTGGTGCGGATCAGTGTGCGGGCCGGGGCCCGCCTCGACCTGACCGGCTCGGCCCAGGGCCGGGTGTTCTGCGCGCTGCTGCCCCCGGGGCAGGTGGCGTCGCTGCCCCGGGTGCTGCGCGGGCGGCCCGAGCTGCGCCGCGAGCTGGACCTGATCCGCACCCACGGGGTGTCGACCAACTCGCCCACGCTCAACGGTGTGCGCACGCTCGCAGCACCGGTTTTCGAGGGCGAGACGCTGACCGCGACACTGGCGGTGATCGGCACCACGGTGCGCATCCCCGACGCGATCGACTCCGACATCGCCCGCACCCTGGTGAAGGTCGCGGGCGAACTGTCGGCCCAGCTCGGCACCTGATCCCTAGCCGGCCAGTTGCCGGGCCACCTCACCGGAGTCCCAGTGGTCCACCCGGCGGGAGATCAGCCCGCCGGGTGCGATCGTGAACACGAACACGCCCCGCACGCTCACCGGGGTGCCGCCGGAGGGCAGGTGCCGGAACGACATCCGGTAGGGCACGGCGGCGCGGGCGCCGTCCCTGATGAAGGTATCGGGCTCGTAGGCCAGGTCGGCGAACGACGCCAGGAAGCCCGGCAGCGCCGCGGCGTAGGCGGCCTTGCCGATCCGGTCGACGCCGCCGGCCGCGGTGTGCTCGTTGACGAAATCGTCGGTGACGCAGGCGAGCACGGCGGCCACGTCGTGGGCGTTGAGCGCACTCAGGTAGCGCGCGACGACGTCACTCAGCGGAGGAACCCCAGAGTTTCTGCACCGAGTCGAACACCTTCTGGTTGTGCGAGATCTCGACCACGTTGCCGTCCGGGTCCTTCAGCGCGCAGATGTAGCCGACCGGGTCGGGCATGTCGCGCGGTTCCCAGTGCAGCGCGCCGAGTTCGCGAGCCCGCTCGGCCATCGCGTCGACGTCGGAACGCTCCGGCACCTCGATGCCGATGTGCGCGAACGGGGTGAGCAGGCCCAGCTGCCCGCCCTTGTCCTTGTTGAACGAGACCAGGACCAGCACCATCGGGGTGTCGGCCTGCTTGTCGTTCGACAGCCACACGCTCTCGCCGTCGGCGTCGGCGAAGCGCTCCAGCACCACCAGCGGGGTGAGCGAGGTGTAGAACTCGATGGCCCGGTCCAGGTCGCCGGTGGGCAGGGCGACGTGGGTCCAGCGGGCCGCGGTGAGACGGGACATGCGAATCTCCTGAGTGATCTCGAAGAGCCTTGTGCAGCAGGCTAGGACGCACCGGGCACGTCGTCCATGTGCCCGGGGCACGATCAGCGCCCACCGGTCGCTGTCGCCGCACACCATGGCCCGGGGCCGTCCGACGTGAAAACATGCGGATCCGAGTCATTTCCGTCGGGAGGACACATCGTGCAGTACCGCACCCTGGGCAGTACCGGTATCGAGGTGAGCACGTTGTGCCTGGGCACGATGATGTTCGGCGCCTGGGGCAACCCGGACGAGGCGCAGTGCACCCGCATGGTGCACGCCGCGCTCGACGCCGGGGTCAACTTCGTCGACACCGCCGACGTGTACGCGTTCGGCGAGTCCGAGGAGATCCTCGGGCGGGCCCTGGCCGGGCGCCGCGACCAGGTGGTGCTGG
This sequence comes from Kineosporia corallincola, assembly GCF_018499875.1. Classification (GTDB taxonomy): domain Bacteria; phylum Actinomycetota; class Actinomycetes; order Actinomycetales; family Kineosporiaceae; genus Kineosporia; species Kineosporia corallincola. The sequence continues at coordinate 141,837 of NZ_JAHBAY010000012.1, forward strand.
CCACCAAGGGGCACAACGAGATGCCGGGCGCGCCCGGCGACCGCAACCGGCGCGGCAACTCGCGGGTCTGGATCACCCGGGCGATCGAGGCCAGCCTGCGCCGCCTGGGCACCGACCACCTGGACCTGTACCAGGTGCACCGGCCCGACCCGGCCACCGACATCGACGAGACCCTGGGCGTGCTGGGCGATCTGGTGCGGCAGGGCAAGATCCGGGCGATCGGCACGTCGAGCTTCCCGGCCGAGCAGATCGTCGAGGCGCAGTGGACGTCGGAGCGTCGCCACCGGGAGCGGTTCACCACCGAGCAGCTGTCGTACTCGGTGCTGAACCGGCTGGGTGAGGCCGCGGTGCTGCCCACCGCGCAGCGCTACCGGCTGGGGGTGCTGGTCTGGAGCCCGCTGAACGGGGGCTGGCTGACCGGCAAGTACCGGGCCGGGCAGGAGCCCACCGGCGACTCCCGGGCGCTGCGCGAGAAGGACCACTTCGACTACGGCGACGCCGCGGTGCGTGAGCGCAAGCTGGCCCTGGTGGAGCGGCTGGCGGTGATCGCCGAGAAGGCCGGGCTGTCGCTGATCGAGCTGGCGCTGGGGTTCGTGCTGGCCCATCCGGCGGTGACCTCGGCGATCATGGGGCCGCGCACGCCGGAGCAGCTGATCGACCAGCTGGGCGCCGCCGACGTGGTGCTGGCGCCGGAGGTGCTGGACGCGATCGACGAGGTGGTGGCGCCGGGGGTGACGGTGAACCCGGTGGACATCGGGTACGTGCCCCCGGCGCTGACCTCCCCGCCGCTGCGGCGGCGCTAGGAGGATCGCTCGAAAGGCTGCCCCAGCGACCGGGGTTCACGCGACGAGGCGACGAAGGCGAGCATCGCGACCAGCGCCAGCAGATACGGCGCGGCCGCGAGCAGCTGTGAGTTCAGCGTGACCCCGAGCGCGGGCAGGGCCAGGCGCAGGGCGTCGGCCAGGCCGAACAGGGCGCAGCCGAGCAGGGTGCGGCCCAGGCGCCAGGCGCCGAAGATGACGGCGGCGATGACGATGTAACCGCGCCCGGCGGTCATGTTCTGGCTGAACGAGCCGACCTCGCCGACGGCCAGGTGGGCGCCGCCGAGGCCGGCCATCAGGCCGCACCAGAGCATGGCCTGGCGGCGGCGGTGGTTGACGTGGATGCCGGTGACGTCGGCGGCGGCCGGGTTCTCGCCGGCGGCGCGCAGCTCCAGGCCCCAGCGGCTGCGCGAGACCAGCCACCAGGTCAGGGGCACGAGCACGAGCAGCAGGTACACGGGCCAGCGTTCGACGAACAGCGGGCTGCCGAGCACCGGCAGGTCTTCGAGCACGGGGATGCGCACCTGCGCGACCTGGTGGCTCCCGAACCCGCTGGAGGCGATGAAGTAGCTGGTCAGGCCGAGCACCAGGGTGTTGAGGGCGAGACCGACGACGAACGTGTTGATCTCGGCGCGGTGCGAGAGGTTGGCGTGGACGAGGGCGATGAGGGCGCCGATCAGGACCCCGGCGAGCAGGCCGAGGGTGGCGCTGCCGGTGGCGCTGGCCACGGCGACGGAACCGAAGGCGGCGCCGAGCATCATGGCCTCGACCGAGATGTTCAGGCACCCGGCCCGTTCCGCCACGTACTCGCCGAGCGCGGCGAAGGCCAGGGGGGTGGCCAGGCGCACGCCGCTGGACAGGATGATCTCGGTGTCGAAGGCGAGGCTCATGGTTCAGACCTCCACGGGGACGGGCGGTTGCGGGGCCACGGCGGCCGGGCGGCGGCGCAGCAGGCCGGTGAGCACCGGCGGCACCACCAGGGCGAGCACGAGCAGCGACTTGACCACGTCGACGAGGTAGAACGGCACGCCGGTGGCGGACAGGAAGCTGCCGCCGGCGCGCAGCACGCCGAACAGCAGGGCGACGGGGGCGCACAGCCAGGGGTTGTTGCGGGCGACCAGGGCCACGAGCAGGCCGTCCCAGCCGATGTTCGACGACATGCCGGGCTGGAGCCGGTAGGTGCCGATCGGGCTGGCCAGCATGAGGGCGCCGGCCAGGCCGGAGAAGGCCCCGGAGATCACCAGGGCGAGCGCGGTGACCCGGGCGGTGCGCACCCCGGTGTGCTGGGCGGCGGCCGGGCTGAGGCCGGTCAGGCGCAGCCGGAACCCCCAGGCGGTGCGGGCCAGCACGACCGCCACGAGCGCGGTCAGGGCAACGGCGACGATCAGGCCGAGATTGACGCTGATGTGCGGGTACTCGCCGAACGAGGGCAGCCGCGCGGCCTCGGGGATCTGGTTGGACTGCGGCGCGACCACGGCCTTGTCGCCCTTGGACTGCTGGAGGAACCAGGCCTGGCCCACCGAGAAGGCGATGAGCTGCTGCGCGACGAACACCATGAGCAGGGTGCTGACCACGACGTTGACGCCGCGCCAGCGGTACATCAGGGCGCTGAGCCAGGCCCAGAGGGCTCCCCCGGCGGCCGCGGCGAGCAGGACCACCACGAGCATGAGCGGCCCGGCGACGGCCAGGCGCAGGGCGAACCAGGCGCCGGTGAAGCAGCCGATCAGCACCTGTCCTTCCTGGCCGATGCTGAACACCCCGGCCCGGGTGCTGACGCAGGTGCCGACGGCGACCAGCAGCAGCGGGGCGGTGTAGAGCAGGGTGGAGGTGAGGGCGGTGCCGTTGGCGAGGCTGCCGTCGTAGATCGAGCGCAGCGCGCCGGCGGGCGAGAAGCCGGTGGTGACCAGCAGGAGGGCGCACAGCAGCAGGGCCGCGGCGACGCTGAGCACGGTGGCCAGGGTCTTCATGCGGCCATGCCTCCCACGAGCAGGCCGAGGCGCTCGGTGGTGGCCTCGGCGGTGGTCAGCTCACCGGTGAAACGGCCCCGCGAGATCACCGCGATCCGTGAGGCCAGGGCCATCACCTCTTCCAGTTCGGTGGAGATGAGCAGCACGCCGACGCCCTGGGCGGCGGCCTGCCGGAGCCGGTCGTACATCTCCTCGATGGCGCCGACGTCGAGGCCGTGGGTGGGTTGCGCGGCGACGAGGACCTTGGGCCCGGCGGACAGTTCGCGGGCCAGCACGACCCGTTGCTGGTTGCCGCCGGAGAGCCGCCGCACCGGGGTGTCGGGCGAGGGGGTGCTGATGCCGAACTCCTCGATCAGCTCGGCGGCGCGCCGGCGCATGGCGGCACGGTCGAGCATCCCGCCCCGTCGCGCGTACTGCCCCAGCGATTTCATCAGCAGGTTGTCGGTGACGCCGAGGTCGAGCACCACGCCGCAGTGGTGCCGGTCCTCGGGGATGATGCCGAGGCCGACCCGGGTGAGGGCGGCCGGGTGCGACACGTCCACGGCCCGCCCGGCCACCTCGACCGTGCCGGCCCGCGGGCGCAGCAGCCCGGACAGCACGCGCCCGAGCTCGCTCTGCCCGTTGCCCTCGACCCCGTACACGCCGACGATCTCGCCCGGGGCGACGCTCAGGTCGATCGGGCCGAGGCCCGGTTCTGCCTGCACCCCGGTGAGTTTGAGGGCGGCGGTGGGGTGGGTGGTCGCGGTCGTGACAGAGGACGACGAGGAGGCCGCCAGGCCCAGCGCCGCTCCCTCGGCCAGCAGCGACACGTCGCGGCCGACCATCTCGCGGGCCAGTTCCTGCGCGCTGGTGGCGGCGGTGGGCCCGTGGTAGCGCACCCGGCCGCGGCGCAGCACGGTGACCCGGTCGGTGGCCGCGATGATCTCGCCGAGCTTGTGGCTGATCAGGATCACGGCGCGGCCCTCGTCGCGGACCACGCCGCGCAGCACGGCGAACAGCTCGGCCGACTCGCCCTGGGTGAGTACCGAGGTGGGCTCGTCGAGCACCAGCACCGAGGGGTTGCGGCGCAGGCACTTGACCAGCTCGACGCGCTGGCGCAGGCCGGGCGAGAGGGTCTCGACCCGGGCCAGCGGGTCGATCGGCAGGCCGTACTGCGTGGCGACCCGCTCGACGTCCGCGCAGGCCGCCTCGCGCCGGATCCGGCCGGTGTCGCCGAGGATCACGTTCTCCCACACGGTGAGCGGCTCGATCAGGCTGAAGTGCTGGTGCACCATGCCCAGGCCGAGCCGGGCGGCGGCCTGCGGGTCGCCGATCTCGGTAGGCGTGCCGCGCAGCGCGATCGTGCCCGCGTCGCGCGGCACCAGGCCGAGCAGCACCTTCATCAGGGTGGACTTGCCGGCCCCGTTCTCGCCGAGCAGGCCGTGCACCTCACCGGCGTGCGCCGTGAGATCCACGCTGTCACAGGCAAGAACGGGACCGTAGCGTTTGCTCACCCCGGAGACCTCGAGGGCCGGAGGGGTACTCATCCCAGCTTCGCCACCTCGGCCTCGGCGTCGATCTCGCCGGTGCCCATCTTCTTCTCGAACTCGTCGATCTTGGCCTGCTCGTCGGCGGTGGCGTCGCACAGCTTCACGGTCGGGAACGGGTCCACGCCCATCTGCCAGACCTTCTCCACGCCCATCGCCAGGGTGCCCGCGGCGAACTGCTCCAGGCCGGCGGTCAGGTAGTCGCCGGGACTGAAGATCACCGAGATGTCGTAGGTGGGGGAGGTCGAGTCGCAGCGGTCGGTGCCCGGGGTGAGCACCGCCACGCCCGCCTCGTTGGCCAGTTCGGCGACCGCGTCGGTGGCGCCGCCCAGGTAGGGGTAGGTGATGCTGACGCCCTGGCTGATCTGGGCCTGCGCCGACTCACGGCCCTTGGCCGGGTCGTTCGCGTCGCCGTTGAAGGTCACGCTGACGGTGGCGTCGGGCACCACCAGCTTGATGCCCGCCTCGTAGGCCCTGGCCGCGGCGGTGCTGTAGTCGGCCTCCGGCCCGGCGATGAAACCGGCCTGGGTGGAGTTCTTCTCCTGCATGTACAGCCCGGCCGCGTAACCGGCGGCGAGCATGTCCTGCGCCGGGTTGTCGGAGCTCAGGAAGATCTCCGGGGTCTGCTCGACGTTCTCCGAACTGGGCACGTACCAGGCGGTCTTCGCGCAGACCGCCTCGGTGGAGGCGGGGATCGCGTCGGACAGCTCGGACGCGCCCAGGGCCACCAGGTCCACCCCCTGCTGGCACAGGGCGCGGGCGGCGTTCAGCGCGTCGGTGGGGGCCACGCTGCCGCGGCTGATCACCTCCCAGCCCTGGTCCTTCGCGAAGGTGTCGGCGGCGTCGACGAAGCTCTGGTAGTAGCCCTTGTCGTGGATGTCGCCCGGGCTGAGCACCCCGACGACCACCTTGCCGTCGCCGTTGATGTCGGGCTCGCCCGCGGGCACGGTGCCCTCGGACGCCGCCCCGGCGGCCGAGGTGGTCGCGCTCTCGGCGGTCTCGTCGTTGCTCGCGCACGAGGTGAGCGAGACCGCCGACAGCACGGCGAGCGCGCCGACGCTCAGGCGGACGGGAAAAGTCTTCACGGTATGCCCTTTCGGAGAACCGATCATATGGGAGAGGGAACGGTGGCGCTGGTGGGCAGCCCGGCGCGGGAGAGCAGCGCGCCCTGGCGGGCGGCGGCCTCCTGCCGGAGTTCGGTGAGGTCGACCAGGAGGGGACGACGATCGCGGACGACGACGCGGCCACCCACGACCACGTCGCGGACCGTGTCGCTGACGCCGCCCCAGACGATCTGGCGGGCCAGGGCGGCGGGGTCGGTGGCGCGGGGGATCCAGCCCGGGCGGGTGGTGTCGAGCACCACCAGGTCGGCCGCGAGACCGGGCCGGATGGAACCGATCTCGCCGCCCGCGCCGATCGCCTCGGCGCCGTCGACGGTGGCCAGGGCCAGCGCGTCGGCCGCGCGCAGCGGCGGCTCGGTGCCGCGGTCGTGCTCGAGCCCGGCCAGCAGTGCGGCGGCGCGCAGCACGTCGGGGGCGTCGCCGGCGTTGTGCGAGTCGCAGCCGAGTGCCAGACGGCCTCCGCGGTGGATGAATTCGGCGTACCGGCCGGCCCGGGTCACACCCTGGCCGAGGCGCAGGTAGGCGCCCGGGCAGGCGGCGATCGCGGTGCCGGTGTGCAGCAGCGCCTCCAGCTCGGCGTTCTCCAGCCAGACCGCGTGGCCGAGCAGCAGCCGCGGGCCGAGGGCGCCGATCCGGGCCAGGTGCTCGACCGGGCTGCGCCCGTACCGCAGCCGGTAGGAGCCCGGGTCGTCGGGGCCGGGCGACAGGTGCCAGGTGACGGTGGTGTCGAGCTCGCCCGCCAGTTGCAGTGCGCCGCCGAACAGTTCGTCGCTGACCAGGGCGTGGCCGACCAGGGTGACCCAGCCGGTGACCAGCCCGTCCGGGTCGGCCGCGCGCAGCGCCGTGACGGTCTCGCGCTGCGCGGCCAGCACCTCGCCGGCCGGGGCCGAGAAGGGCAGGCCGGGCGTGTCCCAGCCCCAGCCGCCGACCCGGCCGCGGATGCCGGCCCGGCGCAGCCCGGCGGCGGCGCGCAGCGGGTGCGCGACGGTGCCCGGCTCGAGCACGGTGGTGACGCCGCGGGTGAGGCAGTCCACCGCGGTGACGGTGGCCGCCAGCTCGTCGTCGTCGCCGTCGGCGTGCTGGTGCAGCGGCACCGCCCAGTCGTAAATCGCGCTCTGCGAGGGGATGTCGTCGGGAATCAGGCTGCGCACCAGCGGGTCGACCGTGGTGTGCTGGTGCGCGTCGATCAGTCCCGGGATGACCACCGCGCCGGTCGCGTCGAGTTCCTCGGCCCCGGGGTAACGCCGGCGCAGGTCCCCGGCGGGGCCCAGCGCGGCGATCCTGCCGCCGCTGACGGCGATCGTGGTGTCGTTCAGGACCCGGCGGTGCGGATCCATCGTGACCACGTCGCCACCCGTGACCAGCAGGGTGGGGACCATCTCGCATTGTGCGTCGATGGTTCGCATGGCGACATGGTTTCCCGGTTTCGCGACGAGTGTCAACGTTTCACCCTAACTCGTCATCCGACGTCATGAGCTGGAAACACCGGGCGCGGAAGACCGCTCACCGCAAGCAAACCCGGCGTGCGTCAGAGCTGCTCGGGCCCCGCCGACACCAGCTCGCCGGCCAGCAGCGCGGCCGCCAGGGCCGGGGCCACCGCCGGGTCGAGGGGGTCGCGGCCGAGCAGCCGCTTGATCGTGGCCACCCGGTACCCGACGGAATTGCGGTGCAGGTGAAGGCGTTCCGACACGGCCCGGCGGCTGCCACCGGAGTCGAGCCAGGCGGCCAGGGTCTCGAGCAGCTCCGGGCGGCCCCGCAGCGGCCGCAGCTGCCCGTCGGCGAACGCCTCCAGCCGGGCGGGCGCCACCCCGGCCAGCAGCTGGGCCAGCCCGGCCCGGCTGAACGCCAGCTCACCCGGCGGTCCGGCCGGTCCGGGCGGTCCGGACTGCCGGGCCTGCACCAGGCGCAGCAGCCGGTCGGCCTCGGCGAACGACTGCCGGGTCTGCTCCGGGCGGCGGCCCAGCGAGCCGCTGGCGGCCAGGACCAGGCCGGGCTCCACCGTCGTCCCCAATTGGTGCCGTAGAGAGGCCAGTTCGGTCGCGTCGTCGTCGCCCGCGGCCAGCGTCCAGGCGTACCGGCCCTCCCGCGAGGTCGGGCGGTCGAGCCAGCTCAGCGCACCGGCCCAGCGGGCCGGGGCGGGCCCCGCGTAGTACAGGGCCACGGCCCGGTGCGGGCGGGTGAGGTCCCAGCCCAGCTGGGCACCGGTGTCGCAGAGGTCGGCGGGGGTCGCCTCGAGCACCCCGCGCAGGCCGTCGACCAGTACGTCACCGGTGAGCACGTCACCGGCCGGGGAACCGCCGGCGCCGGCGTCGAGCCGCACCGCCTCGATCAGCACCGCGGTGATCGAGGCCCGCAGGTGCGCGACCTGGGCCTCGGTGGCGGGCTCGGCGATCAGCAGCGCGCCCATCCCCCGCCGCCCGGCCAGGAGCCGGGCCGCACGCGCCCGCCAGCCGTCACCGCAGACCACGGTGACCGGTTCCTCGCCAGCCAGCACCCGGGCCACCTCGGAGCGGGGCAGCCCGCCCGCCGGGCCGGTGATCCCGTCGGTGCCGGCCACCACGTCGCCGCGCGGCCCGACGATGCGGCAGACGGCGCCGGTGGCCCCGGCCAGGGTGCGCACCAGCTCGGGCCAGCCCGCCCCGGCCAGGGCCAGCCGGGTCATCGTGCGGTCGAAGTGGCCCGGGGTCAGCGGCGCCTGCGGGCCCACAGGCAGCTGCGGGGCCAGGGTGTCCACTACGGCTCCAGAAGCCGCACGGCCACGGCCTTCTCCTGCGTGTACTCACGCATCGCGGCGTAACCTCCGCCCCGGCTGAAGCCGCTGTCCTTCTGCATGTTGAACGGGAACCCGATCACCCCGGCGTCGTGGAACTGGTTCACCGCCACCTGCCCGGCCCGCACGTCGCGGGCCAGCCGCAGGGCCCGCGAGACGTCGTTCGTCCACAGGCAGGCCAGCAACCCGAAGTCGGTGCCGTTCATCAGCTCCACCGCCTGCGCGTACCCGGTGAACTCCTGCACGGCCAGGACCGGGCCGAAGATCTCCTCGCGGGCCAGCCGCAGGCCCGGGGTGACCCGGTCGAACACGGTCGGCTCGACGAACCAGCCCTCGCCGACGGAACCGCCGGTGACCAGCCGGGCCCCCTCGGCGTCCTTGAGGAAACCCGCCACCCGGTCGTGCTGGGCCTGCGTGACCAGCGGGCCCATGTCCAGGTCGGCATCCCACGGGCCGCTGCGCACCTGCGCCATCAGCACCGCGAGGCGTTCCACCACCTCGTCGTGGATCGTGCTCTCGACCACCAGCCGCGACCCGGCATAGCAGTTCTGCCCGGCGTTCTCGGTGATCGAGGCGACGATCGCGGGCAGCGCGACGTCCAGGTCGGCGTCGGCGAACAGCACGTTCGGCGACTTGCCGCCCAGCTCCAGCTTCACCGGCACCAGGTGGGCGGCGGCCGCGGTCATCACCGCCCGGCCGGTGCCGGTCGAGCCGACGAAACTGATGTGGTCGACGTCCGGGTGCGCGGTGAGGGCCACGCCGGTGCGCGGGCCCAGCCCGGTGACGACGTTCAGCACCCCCGGCGGCAGGCCGGCCCGCAGCGCCAGGCCGGCCAGGGCCAGCGCCACCATCGGCGCCACCTCGGACGGCTTGAGCACCACCGTGTTACCGGCGGCCAGCGCGGGCGCCACGTTCGCGGCGGTCAGCACGGCCGGCACGTTCCACGGGATCACCACCGCGCACACCCCGTACGGCTCGGGCACCGTGTAGCCGAGGTAGCCCGGGTCGCGGGTGGGCAGGGTGACGCCGGTGAGCTTGTCGGCCGCCCCGGCGAAGTAGGTCACGATGCCCTGCGCGATCCAGATGTTCATCCGGCCGCCGGACAGCGGCTTGCCCACGTCCCGGGCCTCGACGGCGGCCAGCTCCTCGACGTGCTCGCCGATCAGCGCGGCCCACCGGCCGAGCAGGGCACCACGTTCGGACGGCGAGAGGGCCGCCCAGCCCGGCGCCGCCCGGCGCGCCGCGGCCACCGCCGCGTCGACGTCGTCGCCGTCGCCGTCCGCGATCGCGTGAAAAGTCTCGTGGGTGAAGGGATCCACCACGTCGAGCGTGCCCTGGCGCCGGGCCGGGGCCCATGCGCCGTCGATGAGGTGTCGTGCCGGAGGTACTTCCATGGTCGGCATAAGGGGCATCCTTGACCGCTCCGGTTTCGCCGGTCAAGATGCGATCTCGCTTTGTGACGCAGAAAGGCGTGTGCTGATGCGGATCACCGCAGCCCTGCTCGAAAAGTCCTCGCAGCCCTTCAAGCTCACCGACCTGGAGCTTTCCGCTCCCGGCCCGGACGAGGTACGGGTCCGTGTGGCCGCCGTCGGAATCTGCGGGACCGACCTGGAGTTCGCGCACTTCTTCCCCACCCCGGCGGTGCTCGGGCACGAGGGGTCGGGCGTGGTCGAGGCGGTCGGTGGGCGGGTCACCGGCCTGGAACCCGGTGACCACGTTGCCATGTCGTTCACCTCGTGCGGCACCTGCCGCACCTGCCGGCACGGCGCCCCGGCCTACTGCACGTCGTTCGACGCGCTGAACTTCTCCGGCCGCCGCCCCGACGGCACCACCGCCCTCAGCCTCGGCGGCCAGGACGTGAACGGTCATTTCCTCGGCCAGTCCTCGTTCGCCAGCCACGTGATCGCCCCGGCCCGGGCCCTGACCCGGATCGACCCCGCGCTCGACCTGGACCCCGTCGGCCCGTTCGGCTGCGGCTTCCAGACCGGCGCCGGGGGCGTGCTGAACGTGCTGAAACCGCCTGTGGGCAGCAGCATCGCCGTGTTCGGGGCGGGCGCCGTGGGCACCGCCGCGATCATCGCGGCATCGTTGTCGGGCTGCGCGAGCGTCGTCGCCGTCGACCTCGACGACCGCCGCCTGGCCGCGGCCCGGGCGGCCGGGGCGACCGAGACGATCAACTCCGGCAGCACCGACGCGGCGGCCGCGCTGCGCGACATCGCGCCCGGCGGGCTGGACTTCGCGATCGACACCACCGGGCACGAGAAGGTGCTGCGCACGGCCGTGGAGGCGCTCGGGCCGCTGGGCCGGGCCGGGGTGATCGGGATCGGGCCGAGCGAGTCGATGAGCTTCGAGTGGCGCAGCGTGCTGAACGGGCGCTCGATCACCGGCATCATCGCCGGCGGCTCGGTGCCGCAGACGTTCCTGCCGCAGCTGCTCGCCCTGCACGCCGCCGGGCGGTTCCCGGTCGACCCGCTGATCACCTACTTCCCCTTCGACGGGATCGGCGAGGCGATCGGTGCGGTGCGGTCCGGGGACGTCACCAAGGCCGTCCTGACCTTCGGCTGAAACCTGGCCGAAACCGGGCGGACGCCCGGCGAAAATGTGGATCCAATCGGTTGTTCCGACGCCCGCCCAGGTCTTATGGTGGGCGTCAACCACGAGGCAATGCCCGGTGGCGCGGCCGGGGAACACCGCGCATCGACACGCAGGAGCGTGCCCATGTCCCACCCCGTGGCCCAGCCGTACGGTCAGCCCTTCGATCATCACGGCGACCTCGCCAACGCTGATCCGGTGGCCTACTACGCGGGTTTCCGCGAATCCTGCCCGGTCGGGCGCACCCCGGCCCACGGAGGTTTCGTCTACACCACGACCTACTCCGACGTGGTCCGGATCGCCCGCGACGACAGCACCTTCTCGTCGTCCCGGGCCGCCGACGCCGACGGTGAGGGCACGGTCATCGTGATCCCCCGCGGGGCCGGCCTGGAGCAGTTCCCGATCGAGCTCGACCCACCGAGATCCACGCTGTACCGCGACATCGTCGACCCGCTGCTCACCCCCGACGCGGTGGCGCGGCTGCGGCCGATGATCGCGCACCACACCGCGCGGGTCGTCGACGCGTTCGTCGAGAGCGGGTCGGCCGACCTGGTGCACGACCTGACCAATCCCCTGCCGGCCGCGGTAACCCTTGACTGGCTGGGGTTTCCGGAGGCCGACTGGGAGAAGCTGGCCGGCCCGGTGCACGACATCTTCGCCGCGAAGGCGGGCAGCGAGCGGGCCGCGCGCGGTGCGGCCGGGCTGGCGTTCATGGACCGGCGGATCCGCGAGCTGATCGCCGACCGCCGCGAGGAACCCCTGGACGACGGCGTCTCGGTGATCGTGCAGGCCCGACGGCCCGACGGAACCCTTTTCGACGACGACGAACTCGTCTCGGTGATCGGTCTTCTGGTGGCCGGCGGGGTGGACACCACCACCTCGCTGACCGGCTCCACCCTGGTGCACCTGGCCCGTAACCCGGCCGACCGCAACCGGTTACGCGAGAACCCGGATCTGCTCGTCGGGGCCACCGAGGAGTTCCTGCGGGCGTTCGCACCGTCGCAGTCGATGGCCCGCACCGCCACCGCCGACACCGAGATCGGTGGCTGCCCGGTGAAACACGGTGAGCGCGTGCTGATCCCGTGGGTCTCGGCGAACCACGACCCGGCCGTGTTCGACCAGCCGGACCAGGTGCGCCTGGACCGGGACGCGCGCCGCCACCTGAGTTTCGGCGTCGGCAGCCACCGCTGCCCGGGCGCGCACCTGGCCCGGGCGATGTTCGCCGAGATGATCGGCCAGGTGCTCACCCGGCTGGGCGACTACACGATCGACGAGGCCGGGCTGCGGGAGTACCCGACCAAGGGCAACCAGGTGGGCTGGGACGCGATCCCGGCCCGGTTCACCCCCGGCCCGCGCATCGCCCAGGCCGCACCCACGGTGACCATCACCTCGGTCGACGAGATCGCCCGCGACATCCTGGCGATCACCTTCGCCAACGGCAGCGAGCTGCCCGCCTGGGAGCCCGGGGCGCACCTCGAGATCGTGCTGCCCAGCGGGCATCTGCGGCAGTACTCGCTGTGCGGCGACCCGGCCGACCGCTCCAGCTACCGGATCGCGGTGCTGCGGGAGGACGACGGCCGCGGCGGCTCCCGCGAGCTGCACCAGATCGCCGAACCCGGGCTGGTCTTCGGGTTCCATCCACCTCGCAACCACTTCCCGCTGGCCGAGGCCCCGGCCTACCTGTTCCTGGCCGGCGGCATCGGCGTCACCCCGCTGCTGCCGATGATCCGCCGGGCCACGGCGCTGGGCCGCGACGTGCGGGTGGTGTACGGCGGGCGGCAGCGGGCGGGCATGGCGTTCGCCGACGAGCTGGAGGCGCTGCAGGGCGGCGTGCTCCACGAGTACGCCACGAGCGGCTATCCCGATTTCGCCGTCCATCTGCGGGATCTGCCCGAAGGCACGGCGATCTACGCCTGCGGGGCCGCCTCGATGCTCGACGCGGTCGAGAGAGACTGCGCCGCGGCCGGTCTCGACGACCAGCTGCACATCGAGCGGTTCGCCGCCCCGGAGGGCACCGACGCCCTGGGCGACCCGGCCACGAACACCCCGTTCGACGTGGTGCTGGAGCGCACCGGCACCCGGCTGCCGGTGCCGCCGGACCGGCGCCTGATCGAGGTGGTGCGCGAGGCCCGGCCGAACCTGGCCTACGACTGCGAGAAGGGCTACTGCGGCGCCTGCGAGACCCGGGTGCTGTCCGGGGTTCCCGAGCACCGCGACAGCCTGCTGACCGAGGCCGAGCGCGAGAGCGGCCGCACCATGATGATCTGCGTGAGCCGCTGCGCCGAGGGCCCCCTGGTCCTCGATCTGTGAGGAGAAGCATGACCACCCTGCCCCACGACGTCACCGGTTTCGAGGTTCTCCAGCCCGGAACATACGACGGCGGAACCTATCTCGACTCCAGCCCGGACAACGTGTTCTGGGGGCGTCTGCCCTGCCAGGACGACACGCCGCGCGCGGTGGTGGAGTCCGGCGCCGTCGTCACCGTCGACACCCTCAGCCACGAGGGCATTCTGGAGGACCAGGGCAAGGACCCGGTGGAGTTCTTCGGCCGCTACGGCGTCCGCGCCGGTGACGTGCTGGAGGACGCGAAGGCCGTGGCCGCCTCCGCCCTGGCGCACGACTTCGCCGACGACGGCCCGCACGTGGTGACCGGACCGATCGCCGTGCGCGGAGCGAAACCCGGTGACCTGCTGGCCATCACGGTGCTGGAGCTGACGCCGCGGGTGGGCTACGGCATGGTCAGCGCCCGGCACGGCTTCGGCGCGCTGCCCGGCGAGATGCCGGTGCCGGGCGTCACCGAGCCGGTCACCACGTTCGCCACCGCCGTGCCCGGTGCGGGTGCGGGTACCGGCGAGATGCTCGTCGACCGGGACGACCCCTCCCGCGGCCGGATAACCTTCCCGCTCAGCCCTTTCCTCGGGGTGATGGGCGTGGCCACGGCCGGCCCGGAACGACTGCACTCGGTGCCGCCGGGGCCGTTCGGCGGCAACATCGACGTCAACCTGCTCGGCGTGGGCTCCACCCTGTACCTGCCGGTGCAGGTGGACGACGCGCTGGCCTACTTCGGCGACCCGCACTTCGCCCAGGGTGACGGGGAGGTGGCGCTGACCGCGTTCGAGGCCTCCCTGCGGGCCACCGTGCGACTCGACCTGATCCCGGGAGGTGCGGCCGGCGTCCCCGCACCGTACGCCGAGACCGGTGACCTGCTGGTGCCGATCGGCCTGGACGAAGACCTGGACGAGGCGATGAGGGACTGCGTGCGCTGCGCCCTCGACCTGCTGGCCGGCCGGTACGGGCTGGAACGGCACCTGGCCATGGCCTACCTCAGCGCGGCCGGCGACTTCGCGGTGTCGCAGGTGGTCGACGTGGTGAAGGGCGTGCACGGCAAGATCCGCAAGGCCGACCTGCGGGAGGTCAGGCGGTAGGCGGGTTCAGCGACGGCGCCCGGCCAGCCCGCTCCGCTCGCGGTTGAACACCAGCCGCACCAGCCGCTCGGTGTCGAGCGGCGAGATGTCGGTGAACTCGGCCCGGAACCCGTTGCGGGTCTGCTCCACCACCAGCATCAGGGCCGGCACCAGATCCCCGTCGGGCAGGGTGATCTCGCCGTACACCGTGGCGCCGGCCGCCAGCTCCGCCGGATCCTCCAGCTCGACCTGCACACCGCCGGCGGAGATCGACGTGGTGCCGCCGACCAGGTCGGCGTGGGCGTCCGCGCCCGGGCCCCGCGCGGCCAGCAGTCCCGGCTGGAGGGTGCGCCGGCGCGGCTGACGTCGTCCATGACCGGAGGTGGCCGCCATCGCCATCGCCGTGCCGCGGAACCCCAGACGCAGGGGCCCGCGGACGTTCTCCCGACGCTGGTCGGTGAGGGACGCCGGGTGGATCGGGCCGGACGGGCGGGCCCGCGGCGAGCGCAGCACGAGGTCGCCGTCGGCGGCGACCACCTCGACGTCGACGCGCACCGGGCCGCCGTCGGTGGTCAGGTCGAGCACGCAGTCGGAGTCGGGCAGCCGGGCCAGGCTGTCGAGGTCGGCCATCACCGGTATCGCCCAGCCGGTGCCGGAGATGTCGACACTGCGCAGCGAGCGCATCGGTACGGTCACGTCACCGGCCCGCACGACGAGTTTGCTGCCCCGCGCCACCGAGCGTGTCACCGCCACCATCCGCGTCCACCCCTTGATCCGGTCCGTTGCCTGCCCGGTCCAGTGTGCGACGGTCACCGGCGGTCAACGGCCGGACCACGGATGAATCACCCGGACGGCTCCAGCACCTTGTCGATCAGGTACACGGTGGCGTTGGCGGTCTTGATCCCGCCGCAGATCACGTTGGCGCCGTCGACCTTGATCTGGTTGCCCTTGCCGGTGACCCTGAGGGTGCCGCCCTCGACGGTGAGCTGCTCGCCGATCACCTTGGCGGGAGCGAGCTCACCGGACACGACGTGGTAGGTCAGTGTCTTGACCAGGGCGTCCCGGTCCTTCTTCAGTTTCGCCATGCGCTTGGCCGGGACCTGCGCGAAGGCCGTGTCGACGGGGGCGAACACTGTGTAGTCCTTGCCGTCGAGGGTGGTGGACAGGTCGACCTCGGGGTTCAGCTTCCCGGAGACCGCCTCGGTGAGCGTCTTCAGCATCGGGTTGTTGCCGGCCGCCGTGACCACCGGGTCGTTGGCCATGCCCTCGACCGACCCCTTGCCGCTCGGAACCTGCGCCACGTACGCCGGGCAGCCCGGGCCGACCAGGTTGGCCTGCTCCACGGACAGGTTCGCGGGGGCGGTGGTGGTGGACACGGAGGGCACGGCGTCGGACTCGCTGTCGCTGTCGCCGCTGCACGCGGCCAGGCCGAGGGTGGCGGTGAGCACGGTGCCGGCGACGAGCCAGGTTCGGGGGTTCATGACGTCCACCCTCGCGGCCCGGCCGCCGCGGGCCGCCGAGCAACACACCCCCCGATCACCCGAGAACGGCCTACAACCAGTCGTTCCGTTTGAACAGCCCCCACAGTCCCACGCACAACACGGCGATCGCACCGAGCACGACGTAATAGCCGTAGTGCCAAGTGAGTTCGGGCATGTTGTCGAAGTTCATCCCGTAGACGCCGGCGATCGCGGTGGGCACCAGGCCGATGGCCGCCCAGGCCGAGATCTTGCGCATGTCCTCGTTCTGCCGCATGGCGACCTCGTTCTGGGTCACCGACAGCCGGGCCACGTTGGACTGGAGCACGTCGGACAGCAGGCTGTCCTGCCGCTCGATCTCGTCGGTCACCCGCATGATGTGGTCGTGCACGTCGCGGAAGTACTGCCGGGCCTTCTTGTCCATGCCCGGCAGCGACCCGGACATCAGCTTGTGCATGGGCTCGCCCAGGGGCAGCGCGGCCCGGCGGAACTCCAGCACCTCCCGCTTGAGCTTGTAGATCCGCTCGGTGTGGTCGGCCTCCCGCTCGCCGAACACCTGCTGCTCGATCTCGGCGATGTCGTCGTCGATCGACTCGGCCACCACCGCGTACTCGTCCACGATCAGGTCGGAGATCCGGTGCAGGACGGCGATCGGGCCGCGCTCGCTGGACTCGAGCTTCCCCTCGTCGAGTTCACGGCGCACGCGGGTCAGGATGTCGGTCGTGCCGTGCCGGACCGACACGATGAAGTGCTCGCCGACGAAGAGCGCGATCTCCTCGACGTCCACGATCTCCTGACTGTCCACGTACCGCACCGGCCGCAGCACCATGAACCAGAGGTCCTCGTACACCTCGAGCTTGGCCCGCTGGTGCGCCTTGATCGCGTCCTCGACGGCGAGCGCGGGGAGCCGGAACTCGTCCGCGACGTGCTGCACGTCGTCGGCGCCGGGGTTCTGGAGGCCGATCCAGACGAATCCGTTGGTGCGGCGGGCGGCGCGGGCGGCCTGCTGCATCGGCAGGCGCCGGCTCTGCCGCAGGCCGAGTTCGTACACCGCGCAGTCGCCGATCACGGATTCCACGTCGCGCCGCCCCGGGTTCAGGTCCACCGTGCCGCCGTACTCCACCGGCGCCGGGCCACGGTGGCGGAAACTCTGCTCGAACCAGCGTCTCGGCGTTCTCATCACCGCAAACTACGGCAACATCCAGGTGTGCACGGGTTCGTTGGCGTGCATGCCCTCGCAGTAGAGCTCGGTCATCCGGCGTAGCGCCTCGGCACGGTCGGTGCCGGAGCGTCCCGCTGTACCCTGCTCCAGCCGTTCGACGGCCGCCACCTGCCACGCCGCGCCGTTGCGCCCGGACTTCACCCGGCCCTCGATGATGCCCAGGTAGCGGTCCTGGTCCTCGGCCGGGACGCCGGCCGACTGGAGTCCCTCGACCGCCATCGGCAGCAGCCGGCGCAGCACCAGTTCGTCCACACCGGTCTGGCCCAGCTGGGGCGAGTACACCTGGGCGTCCAGGCCGTCCTTGGCGCAGGCCAGGAAGTTGTCCTCGGCGGCGGCGAACGACATCTTCGACCAGGCCGGGCGGGCGTCGTCCATCAACGACCGCAGCACACCGTGGAAGAACGCCGCGTTGGCGACGGTGTCGGCGACGGTGGGGCCGGCGGGCAGGACGCGGTTCTCGACGCGCACATGCGGGCGGCCGTCGACCACGGCGTAGATGGGGCGGTTCCAGCGGTAGACGGTGCCGTTGTGCAGACGCAGTTCCTGGAGGGTGGGGGCCTTCCCGGCGTCGAGCACGGCGACCGGGTCCTCGTCGCTGAGTTCGGGCAGCAGCGACGGGAAGTACCAGCCGTTCTCGGCGAACAGGTCGAAGATCGAGGAGATCCACTTCTCGCCGAACCACACCCGGGGACGCACTCCCTGGTTCTGGAGTTCTTGTGGACGCGTGTCGGTCGCCTGTTTGAAGAGCTCGATCCGGGTCTCGGCCCACAGACGGCGGCCGAAGAAGAACGGCGAGTTGGCGCCGACCGCGAGCTGCGGGCCGGCCAGCACCTGCGCGGCGTTCCAGGCCCGGGCGAAGTCGTCCGGCTGCACCTGCACGTGCAGTTGCACGCTGGTGCAGGCGGATTCGGGGGCCAGCGACGAGGCGAACGACGAGAGCCGCTCCACGCCGTGGATGTCCAGGTGCAGGTTCTCACCGCGGGCCGCGAGGATCGAGTCGTTGAGGGCCTTGTAGCGCGGGGACTCGGTCATCCAGCGCGGGTCGCTCAGGTGCTCGGGCATGGTGGTGGGCAGGATGCCGACCATGACGATGTGGGCGTCGTTCTGGTTGGCGGCGCGCTCGGCGTCGTTGAGCACGCCGCGCAGCCGGTCCTCCGTGCGGGCCAGCTCGGACAGGGGTGACGGCTCGACGTTGAGCTCGATGTTGTAGGCACCGAGCTCGGTCTGGAAGTTGGGGTCGCCGATGCCCTCGAGCACGGCGGTGTTGCGCAGGGTCGGCCGGAAGTCGGCGCCGACCAGGTTGAGTTCCATCTCCAGGCCGGTCATCGGCCGGTCGTCGTCGAACGTCCAGGTGGCCAGCAGACGCTCGAACACGTCCAGGCAGAGTTCCACCTTCTCGCGGTAGGCCTGTCGTTCCTCGGCCGTGTACCGGATCGCCGAGACCTCGTCACCCATGCCAAAGACCAAACCACACGTTCGCGTAGCTGGCGAGGGCAGATGATCAACGAATGCGGTGACCGGAAGGGCTCCCGGCTACCGTGTGGGTCGTGCGCATCCTCCACAGTTCCGACTGGCACCTGGGCCGGTCGTTCCACCGGGTGGACCTGCTGTCGGCGCAGGCCGCGCACTTCGACCACCTGGCCGAGGTGGTGCGGGCCGAGAAGGTCGACGTGGTCCTGGTCGCCGGTGACGTCTACGACCGGGCGCTGCCGGCCGTCGACGCCGTCGCCCTGCTCGACGAGGGCCTGCACCGCCTGGTGTCGGCGGGCGCCACCGTGATCCTGTCCAGCGGCAACCACGACTCCGCCCGCCGGCTGGGCTTCGGCTCCCGGCTGCTCGGTGCATCGGGACTGCACGTGCGCACCGACCCGGCCGGCGCGGGCCGTCCCGTCCTGCTGGACGACGAGCACGGCCAGGTCGCCTTCTATCCCCTGCCCTATCTGGAGCCGGCGCTCGCGGCCGGGCCGCTCGGCGCCGAGCGCAATCACACCGGCGTGATCGGCGCGGCCCTCGACCTGGTGCGCGCCGACCTGGCCATCCGGCCGGGCGTGCGCTCGGTGGTGTCGGCGCACGCGTTCGTGATGGGCGGTGCCGGTTCCGACAGCGAGCGGGAGCTGGCGGTCGGCGGGCTCGGCCAGGTGCCGCTGAAACTGTTCGACGACTTCACCTACGTCGCCCTCGGCCATCTGCACGGCCGGCAGGAGCTGGCCGGCCAGGTGCGCTACAGCGGCTCCCCGCTCGCGTTCTCGTTCTCCGAGGCCGGCCATCGCAAGGGCAGCTGGCTGGTCACGCTCGGCGCGCCGGGCACGCCGGCGCGGGTCGAGCCGGTGGAGGCACCGGTGCCGCGGCGGCTGGCCCGGTTGCGCGGTCACCTCTCCGAGCTGCTCACGTCGGTTCAATTTGTGGACGACGAACAGACCTGGACCCAGATCACCCTCACCGACCCCGAACGCCCGGCCGAGCCGATGGAGCGACTGCGGCGGCGTTTTCCGCATCTGCTGGAGCTGCGTCTGGAACCGGACCGGCCGGCGGTGGCCGGTCCCGGCTCGTACACCGAGCGGATCGCGGGGCAGGGCGACCTGGACATCTGCTGCGGCTTTCTCGACCGTGTGCGGGGCCGGGCCGCCACGCACGCCGAGACCGTGCTGATGCAGCAGGCCCTGGAGGCCGCGCTGATCGACGGCATGGAGGGCGTCGCCCTGGACCTGACCGAACCTCGCAGGAGCACCTGATGCGGCTGCACCGGCTGGAGATCACCGCGTTCGGCCCGTTCGCGCGTCCTCAGCACATCGACTTCGACGACCTGGGCGACGCCGGCCTGTTCCTGCTGCACGGCCCCACCGGCGCGGGCAAGACCAGCGTGCTCGACGCGATCTGCTTCGCCCTGTACGGCCGGGTGCCGGGCAGCCGCGGCAACGGCGGCCGGTTCCGCAGCGACCACGCCGACCCGGGCGCGCGCACCGAGGTGGTGTGCGAGTTCACCGTGTCCGGGCGGCGTCTGGAGATCACCCGCTCCCCGGAATGGCACCGGCCGAAGAAGCGCGGCACCGGGCTGACCCGCGAGCAGGCCCGGGTGGTGGTGCGGGAACGGACGGCCGAGGGCTGGACCGGGCTGACACACCGCATGGACGAGGCCGGTGACCTGATCGGGCAGCTCGTCGGCCTGGGGCCGGAGCAGTTCACCAAGATCGTCATGCTGCCCCAGGGCGAGTTCGCGGCGTTCCTGCGGGCGAGCGCGGAGGAACGCCGTCCTCTGCTCCAGAAGCTCTTCGGCACGGACCGTTTCGCCGCCGTGGAGACCTGGCTGGCTGAGCGCCGGCGGGAGAGCGCCGGTGCGGTGGCGTCCGCCCGGGAGGAGACCGCACGCCTGCTGGCCCGGGCGCAGGAGGCCCACCTGACGCCGTCCTCCGCCGGTGATCCCGATCCGGCTGATCCGGAGGCGGTCGCGGTGCTGGTGCGGGGCTGGGCCGACGACGCCCGGGCCGGGCTGCTCGACGCGCACGCCGCCGTGATGGCGGCCGAGACCGCGCACGACCGTGCCCGGGCCGCGAGCGAGGCCGCCGCGGAGCGGGTCCGGCGGCGTGACCGTCGCCGGGATCTCGCGGCCGAGCATGATCTACTGCTGTCGCAGGCCGGTATGCAGGACGAGCGCCGGGCCCGTCTGCGGGCCGCCGGGCACGCTCCGGTGCTGCTGCCGTTGCTGGCCGAGTTCGATGCGGCGTCGGCGGAGGTCGAGACCGCCGAATTCCGCGTCGACTCGGCCGACCGGGCCGTCACACACGCCGTGGGTGATGCCGGCGACCACGATCCCGGCCGACTGCGCCAGGAACTCGGTGTCCTGGCCGCCCTGCTGCCCGCCGAGCTCGAACTCCGGCGGCTGGACCGGAGAGCCACCCTGCTCCGGGAGACCCAGGACACGGCCGAGACGGAACGGGAGCAGGCCGAGCAGGCCGGTGCCGTTCTGACCGGGCGTGTGCAGGAGCTGCTGGCGGCGCGTAGCGAGGGCGAGGTGCTGGCGTCGTCCCTGATTGACCGCCAGGAAGACCTGGAGCGCGCGAAGCGCGTGGCCGAGGCCGTGCTCGCGGTGCAACGGCTGACCGATGAGCAGGCGGTGCTGGAGGACGAGCTGCGGGCGGCGACCGACGTGCACCAGGCTGCTGTGGCGGCGAGCCAGGAGCTTCAGGCACGGCGGCTGGCCGGGATGGCGGCGGAGCTGGCCGCCGGGCTGTCGCCGGGAACGGCATGCCCGGTCTGCGGCGGTGAGGAGCATCCCCGACCGGCCACGCACGAGGGACCGGCGATCACGGACGACGAGCAGGAGGAGGCCGCCGGTGCCGTCGAGCTCGCGGCTTCTCGCCGTGAGGAGGCCCGGCAGGCGGTGGAGGCGGGCCGTCAGCAGCTGGCCGCGGCGCAGGCCCTGGCCGGTGGTGCCGATGCCGAGGCCGCCATGGAAGAACTGTCCGGCGCGCAGACCAGGCTGACCGAGGCCGGGCGCGGCGCGGCGCGGGTCAGGAAACTGACGACGGAGCTGGCCGGACTGGAGTCCGAGCTCGAATCGGCCCGCAAGCGGCTGGAGCTCGCCACCGGCGCCACGGCGGATGCCCGGGAGGAACTGGCTGCTCTCGACAGCCGGCGCGACGACCTGCGAGAACGCCTCGACAAGGCCTGTGGCGGCGAGGCCGACCTGCCGTCCCGGCATGCCCGGGTGGCGGCCGCCGTCGCCGCTCTGACCGAGCAGGAAGAGGCCGGCCGGGCCCTGAGTGCTGCCCAGGAGCGGCTGAACCGGGCCAGGGCAGCCGCCGATCGTGCTTCCTCAGCAGCCGGTTTCACCGACCGGCGGGCTGCTGCCGCCGCTGCTCTGCCGGAAGCCGAACGCACCACGCTGACCGAGCTGATCACGGAACACGACGCCCAGCTGGCCCGGGTGACGGCGTTGCTGGAGGAGACGGCCGAGGACGTCGACCCGGAGAACAGCCAGGACGACGAGGCCGACCGCACACGGATGTCCCTTCAGGCTGCACGGGCGGCGCACCGGACCGCGCAGGAACGGCATGTCCTGGCGACCCGCGCCGCCCGGGCGCTCGCCGGGCTGGCGGGGGACCTGGAGCGGCATGCGGCATCCACGTCGTCCCTCCGCGGGTCTTTCGCCACGCTGGAATCGGTGTCGCGGTGTGCCGAGGGCACCGGTGGGGACAACCAGCTGAAGATGCGCCTGAGCTCGTACGTCCTGGCTGCGCGGCTGGAGCAGGTGGCCGGGGCGGCGAGCGTGCGGCTGACCGCCATGTCCGGCGGACGGTACTCGCTGGTGCACACGGACGGGCCGGCCAGGGGCGGGGCCCGCTCCGGTCTGGGGCTGGCGGTCGTCGACGGATGGACCGGTAGTCAGCGTGACCCGGCCAGCCTGTCCGGTGGCGAGACGTTCTGCACCTCCCTGGCGCTGGCGCTGGGGCTCGCGGACGTCGTGCAGGCCGAGGCGGGCGGCGCGGTGATCGAGACTCTGCTGGTGGACGAGGGATTCGGCAGTCTGGATCAGGACACGCTCGACGAGGTGATGGACGTCCTCGACGGTTTGCGCGCCGGCGGCCGGGTGGTCGGGCTGGTCAGTCACGTGGCCGACCTACGTGACCGGATCCCCGCCCAGCTCGAAGTGGTGAAGACGAGGACCGGGTCGACGTTGGTCGCCTGATTCGCACTTTCCACAGGTGGCACGACCGCGCGGTTGTCCACAGGGCCGGCGCTGCACCGGCCGACGCGGTCAATGCCTCCTAGCATCAGGTCATCGCGAGACAACCACGCGAAACCTGTTGCTGGAAGGGGTATCTGATGAAAGATTTGGATTCCGTCGTTTCCCCTTCCCCGTCCGCCACCACCCTGGACCGGCTGCTGGGGCAGGAACCGGACGATCCGACAGACACCATGCTCCTGGAACGGATCACCGACTGCGAGAGACTGATCAGGCGGCTCGACGCGGTAAAGGCCACAGCCGTGGCACGCCTGGTGGGGCAGACCTCCCCAGCACGAAGAGGCAGTCGCCGCAAGGATTCCGACGCAGCTCCCTCCACCATCGAACCGACCACCTTGGTGACGGCGATGCTCGGGCCGCGCCTGGCGCTGTCCCCAGATCGCGCCGCAGGCATGGTCCGGGCGTCCACCGAGCTGGTGAAAGACCTACCCGGAATCCACGACCTGATGAGGTCCGGCCTCCTCGACTGGATCAGGGCCCGGTTGATCAGCGACCTGCTGCACTACACGCCCGAGGCGCCGGCCTGGTTCCGGCCCGGCTGCGAGCAGTGGCTGATCATCGAGGAGCGGGTGAAAGCCGTTGCCCCCTCGAAGACCTATCCCGAACTGAAGCGGATGATCAAGCAGCTTCTGCTCGGCCTCGACCCGGCCGCCGCCAACAGTCGTCACAGCGCCGCCGCGCGTGAGCGCAGCGTGCGGGTCGAGCCGCTTCCCGACGGGATGGCAGGCGTGTTCGGCAGGCTCCCGGCCGAGAGCGGCCAGAAGATGGACGGCGTGCTGGACGCCTTCGCGGATGCCCGCAAGGAGGACGCGAAGGCCAACGGCATCACGGAACCCCGCACGCATCAGCAGCTCCGGGCCGATGCCTTCGCCGCTGTCTGGGACGCGCTCGCCGAAGGAGTGGACCTGCCGCTGGCCCGCGACTCTCGTCATGACGTACCGACCACACCTGACGGCCTGGCACAGGAACAGCCCCACACAGGCGCGGCGCAGGATCCCTGCCCGACCTGCGGCCGCCGTGAGCTCGAAGAGACGCTGGACGCCCATGAGAGCCACCAGCGCCAGGATCTGGCGGACTTCGGGCTGAGTCCCGTTCCACCAGGACGGATCCCGGCCTGGTGGACCATCCCGTCGCTCCCCCGCCGCAAGGGCAAGGGACCCCACGTGGTCGTCACGCTCACCGACACCACCCTGCTCGGCCTCGACGACACCCCTGGCCTGTTGCAGGGCCACGGACCGATCCCCGCCGATCTGGCCCGGCGGCTGGCCGCCACCCCCGCGCGCATCACCCTTCTGGTGCTACCGGGTGCGGGACGGCCGCTGTCAGAGCCGGACTCCGGCTGTGCCTACGGCCGTGACCACGACACCGATGAGGCCCAGCGCTACCGATTCAGTCAGAGTCTGATCGACGACATCACGGCCCGCTCGCAGGAATGTACGTACCCGGGTTGCCTCTGCCCGGCGTCTCTCTGCGATCTGGACCACCTCCAGCCGTTCGGGAAGGGGGGAGTCACGTGCGTGTGCAACGTCTTTCCGGCATGCCGCCGTCACCATCGGATGAAGACGTTCGGTGGCTGGAGTGCTCGTCTCAGCGAGCCGGCCGACCCGTTCCCGCCCGGAACGATCGTCTGGACCGATCCCGGGGGCATCGAGCATCCGGGTCTGCCGCCGGACCTTCCCGGTTGCCCGAACTGGGCTCTGCCCACGCCCGTTCCCCTGCCCGACGGAGACGACGGGATTCCCGACCTGGAAGACGCCATGACCTCCGACGAGCGTGAAGCGGAGCGCCTGCGTCGCTGGGAGCGTGCTGCCGAGCAGGACACCGACCGGGCCGAACGACGTCTGCGGGCCGATCAGCAGGCGCAGGCCTGGCTCAGGCAATCCGCACGATCGCCCCAGGCACCCACTGAACTGGGCGAACCGCCCTTCTGACCAGATCTCGTCCGGTCCACCCACGGCTCCGGCATGATGGTGCCGGTGCCCAGCCTGACACCCGACGAAGCCCGGGCCCACTTCCAGATGTCCCGGATCGCCCGGCTGGCGACGGTCTCGGCTGACGGCACCCCACATGTCGTTCCGCTGGTCTTCGCAGCTGCCGGCCCGGATCTCTTGGTCAGCGCGGTGGATCACAAGCCCAAGCGGACATCGTCACTTCGTCGCCTGGCCAACATCGAACAGAACCCGCGGGTGGCGCTGCTGGCCGACCGGTACACCGACGACTGGTCACAGCTGTGGTGGGCCCGTGCGGACGGAACCGCCCGCGTGCTGCCCTCGGAAGATCCGGAAACCGTCCGGCCGATAGACCTTCTCGTCGCGCGCTACGAGCAGTATCACCGGCGACGTCCGTCGGGTCCGGTGATACTGGTACAGGTGACCCGATGGGTGGGCTGGACCGCCTGAACGACGTCCGGCGCTCAGCCCCGCATCAACACGATGCGAGGCCGAACACCGGCGTAACGACTGGCCTCTAGTCCTCGAAGGCTTCCGGAGCCGGGCAGGAGCAGACCAGGTTGCGGTCACCCCAGGCTCCGTCGATCCGGCGGACCGGCGGCCAGTACTTGAACCGCGGCGTCACCCCGGCCGGGTACACGGCCTCGGCGCGGGAGTACGGGTGTTCCCAGTCACCGGTCAGGCACTCAGCCGTGTGCGGGGCGTTGGCGAGCGGGTTGTCCCCCGCCGGCCACTCCCCCGCAGCGACCTTGTCGATCTCCTCGCGGATCGCGATCATCGCGTCGCAGAAGCGGTCCAGCTCGGCCAGGTCCTCGCTCTCCGTCGGCTCCACCATGAGCGTTCCGGCAACCGGGAACGACATGGTCGGCGCGTGGAACCCGTAGTCGATCAGGCGCTTGGCCACATCGTCGACCGTTACACCGGTGGCCTTGGTGAGTGGGCGCAGGTCCAGGATGCACTCATGGGCGACCAGGGCGTCGCGGCCGGAGTACAGCACCGGGTAGTGCTGCCGCAGGCGCGCCGCCACGTAGTTGGCGGTGAGGATCGCGGTGCGGGTGGCGCGGGTCAGCCCGGAAAGACCCATCATCCGCACGTATGCCCAGGAGATGGGCAGGATCCCGGCCGATCCGTACGGAGCAGCGGAGACCGGGCCGATGCCCGTCGCCGGCCCGGCGAGGGCGTCCAGCGGGTGGTTGGGCAGGAACGGCGCGAGGTGTGAGCGCACCGCGACGGGCCCCACGCCGGGGCCACCACCACCGTGCGGGATACAGAACGTCTTGTGCAGGTTCAGGTGCGAAACGTCCGCCCCGAACGCCCCCGGCCGGGAGAGCCCGACCAGCGCGTTGAGGTTCGCGCCGTCCACGTACACCTGCCCGCCGGCCTCGTGCACGGCGGCACAGATCCGGCCGATGCCCTCCTCGAACACGCCGTGGGTGGACGGGTAGGTCACCATGACCGCTGCCAGGGCCGCCCCGTGCCGGGCGATCTTGGCGTCCAGATCCCCCAGGTCGACGTTGCCGTTGTCGTCGCAGGCCACCACGACGACCTTCATGCCGGCCATCACCGCGCTGGCCGCGTTGGTGCCGTGGGCCGATGACGGGATCAGGCAGACGTTGCGCTCGAGGTCGCCCCGCGAGCGGTGGTACGCCCGGATCGCGAGCAGCCCGGCCAGTTCACCCTGCGAGCCGGCGTTCGGCTGGAGCGACACCGCGGCGTACCCGGTGAGCTCGGCCAGCCACGTCTCCAGGTCCTTCACCAGTGCCCGGATGCCCTCGGAGTCCGCGGCCGGCGCGAACGGGTGCAGCCCGCCGAACTCGGGCCAGGTGATGGCCTCCATCTCGGTGGTGGCGTTGAGCTTCATCGTGCACGAGCCGAGCGGGATCATGCCGCGGTCGAGCGCGTAGTCCTCGTCCGCCAGCCGCCGCAGGAACCGCAGCATCGACGTCTCGCTGTGGTGCGTGGTGAACACCGGGTTGGTCAGGTACTCCGTGGTGCGGTTCAGGGACGACGGAAGAGCCGGCTCCGTCTCCACCGCCGCGACGCCCTCGGACGCCCCGAAGGCCCGCAGCACGAGCGCCAGATGGGCCGGGGTGGTGGTCTCGTCGCAGGCGATCCCGACGTGGTCGGCGTCCACCTGACGCAGCAGCACGCCGAGCTCACGAGCGGCCGTCACGACGGTCTCGGCGCGGCCGGGCGTCTTCACCAGGACGGTGTCGAAGAAGTGCTCGTGCACGACCTCCAGACCGAGGTCCGGGCCCAGCGAGCGGATTCCGGCGGCCAGCGAGGCGGCGTGCCCGGCGGTGCGCTCGGCGATCCGGCGCAGTCCCTGGGGGCCGTGGTAGACGGCGTACATCGCGGCCATCACGGCGAGCAGCACCTGCGCGGTGCAGATGTTGCTGGTCGCCTTCTCGCGGCGGATGTGCTGCTCGCGGGTCTGGAGGGCGAGGCGGTAGGCCAGGTTCCCGTCGGCGTCCTTGGACACCCCGACGAGGCGGCCCGGCAGAGACCGCTCCAGGCCCTTGCGCACGCTCATGTACCCGGCGTGCGGGCCGCCGAACCCGAGGGGCACACCGAAGCGCTGCGTGTTGCCGACCGCGACGTCCGCGCCGTCCTCACCGGGCGAGCGCAGCAGCGTCAGCGCGAGCAGGTCCGCGGCCACGGCGACGAGCGCCTTGCGCTCGTGGGCGGCCTGGATCAGGGGCCGCAGGTCGGTCACCCGGCCGGAGGTGCCGGGGTACTGCGTGAGGACGCCGAACACGCCGTCCGCGACGCCGTCCAGCGCCTCGGCGGGAGACGCGGAGAGGTCGGCGACGACCACCGGGATGCCCAGCGGCTCGGCGCGGGTGAGGATCACCGCGAGGGTCTGCGGGAGGACGTCGGTGTCGACGACCAGGGCGGCGCCGGCCGGGAGTTTCGAGGCGCGGCGCATCAGCGTCATCGCCTCGGCGGCGGCGGTGGCCTCGTCGAGGAGGGAGGCGCTGGCGGTCTCCAGGCCGGTCAGGTCGGACACCATGGTCTGGAACGCCAGCAGCGCCTCCAGCCGGCCCTGGGAGATTTCCGGCTGGTAGGGCGTGTAGGCCGTGTACCAGGCCGGGTTCTCCAGCACGTTGCGCAGGATCACGCCGGGGGTGTGGGTGCCGTGGTAGCCCAGGCCGATCATCGGCACGCGCACGGTGTTGCGGGCGGCGAGGGCCCGCAGTTCGGCCAGGGCCTCGGCCTCTCCCACCGGCTCGGGCAGGGCGGGGGTGCCGCCGTCGCGGATGACCGGGGGGATCACGGCGCCCTCGAGGGCGTCCAGGGAGTCCAGGCCGACGGTCCGCAGCATCACCGCGACCTGGGCCTCGTCGGCACCGATGTGCCGGTCGGCGAAGCCGCTCAGCCGGTGCTGACGACCGGCCGGGCCGGGCAGGTCGTCGTGGACGTCGTGGTGGCTGGCATCGATGAAGGTCGTCATCGGAGGCTCCAACGCTCGAGCGTAGCGGCGCTCAGTACGGCCGCGCGGATACCTCCCCATCCGTCGGGCCACATCGCCCTTCGGAGCTGCCTCGCCCTGGTGGTCCTTGGCGCCTGAGAGGTTCCGGGGAGAGTTGCCCCTTCGGCGCCCCTCGCGGGGTCTCTCCCACCGGGGTCTTCAGCTACCGGCCATCGACGAACGGCCGGAACCGTCGACGTTACCAGCGGCAGATGTCAGTCTCATCCACCGTCCCCCATCCACCCATGACGAACGGAGGGTTGCAACAGGACGCGACGCCACGGTCCAATTGGTTCCTCCGGAGTAGGTACTTGATAACGAGGTAGCGTCGAACACTGTGATCGTCGTCAGCGTGTGCAGTTTGAAGGGTGGCGTCGGGAAGACGTCTGTGGTCCTGGGACTGGCGTCGGCCGCGCTGGCCCGCGGCGTCCCGACACTCATCGTCGACATCGACCCCCAGGCCGACGCGACGCTCGGGCTGGACATCACGGCCGAGATCACCACCAACGTGGCCACCGTGATGGGTGCCTCGCGCCGTAACGCACAGAAGGTGAACGTCGTGCCGAGCGGCTGGGCCGCGAACGGCGGCACTCTCGACGTACTCCCGGGCTCCCACGACATGGCCGCTCTCGACCGCCCGACCGGCAGCGAGCGCACCCTGGCCCGGCTGTCGCACGCCCTGAACCAGATGGAGGGCTATCAGCTGGTGCTGATCGACTGCCCGCCGTCGCTGGGCACGATCACCCGGTCGGGGCTGGCGGCGAGCCAGCGGGCGATCGTGGTGTCGGAGCCGGCGCTGTTCTCGGTGACTGCCGCCGACCGGGCGCTGCACGCGATCGAGGACGTGCGCCGCAACATCGCCCCCTCGCTCCAGCCGCTGGGGGTGCTGGTGAACCGGTACCGGGAGCGCTCGCCGGAGCATCGTTACCGGCTCCAGGAGCTGTCGGACATGTTCGGCCCGCTGGTGCTGGGCCCGTCGATCCGCGAGCGCAGTGCTCTTCAGCAGGCGCAGGGGGCCAGTCAGCCGATCCATCGCTGGCCGGGTGCCCCGGCGCAGGAGCTCGCCAACGCCTTCGACGCGCACCTCGCGCGGGTGTTGCGGGCGAACACCAGAGGACGACGACCCGCCGCCAGTAGCGCCGGCTGATACAGAGAAGCCCCCGGGGTACCGGTCCCGGGGGCTTCTCTGTGGCTCGTGCTGTGCTTCAGCCGATTGCGGTCTCAGCCGATGGCGCGGGCGCGGCGCCGGGCCGACAGCTCGTCGTCGTCGGACAGCGGTTCTTCGTCGACGCGCTCGGCGGGGAGTTCGGCGAGGGTGCCCTCGACCTCCCGCCAGACCCGGCCGACGGCGATGCCGAAGACGCCCTGACCGCCCTGGACGAGATCTATCACCTCGTCCGCCGAGGTGCATTCGTACACGCTGGCGCCGTCGCTCATCAGGGTGATCTGGGCCAGGTCTTCCACGCCGCGGTCGCGCAGGTGGGTGACGGCGATCCGGATCTGCTGCAACGAGACGCCGGTGTCGAGGAGGCGCTTGACCACCTTCAGCACCAGCACGTCGCGGAAGCTGTAGAGGCGCTGCGTGCCCGAGCCGGTGGCATTGCGGACGGTGGGCTGCACCAGGCCGGTGCGGGCCCAGTAGTCCAGCTGACGGTAGGTGATGCCCGCCGCCCGGCAGGCGATCGGGCCTCGGTAGCCGGCCTCTTCGTCGAGCTCGGGCAGGTCGTCGGTGAAGAGCATGCCCTGGGCCTGCGCGACGACGTGACCGGGCACAGCATCTCGCTCGCTACGCTCGCTCACGGCGGCTCCATTCAAACGTTCCGAGTCCGGCACGCTGCTCCGAGGGACGGATCTCAGCGGGAGAACTACACCGGGGTCGTTTCATTTGAACCGTAGGCTGCGCACCCGGCGTCGTCAACGAGGCGGCTGCCGAGGGGGGCGGCGTGTCGGCAGATCACCCCTCATTCGGACCAATCAGGATTTCTCGTCGAAGTCCTCGGGCGAGATGTTGTCGAGGAACTCACGGAACTTCTCGACCTCGTCCTCGTCCTCGTCGGGCACCGAGACGCCGCCGGCCTCCAGCACCTCCTCGGCGCCGACGATCGGGCAGCCGACCCGCAGGGCCAGCGCGATCGCGTCGGACGACCGTGAGCTCACCGAGAGGCCGCCGTCGAAGACCAGTTCGGCGTGGAAGACGTTCTCCTTCAGGGCGACGATGCGCACCTGGGAGAGCGTGCGGCCGAGCGCCTCGATGACGTCTTTCATCAGGTCGTGGGTCAGGGGGCGTGGTGGTACCAGCCCCTGCTGGGCGTTCGCGATCGCGTTCGCCTCCGGCGCCCCGACCCAGATCGGGAGGTAACGATCACCGTCCCGCTCCTTGAGCAGCACGATCGGGTTGTTCGAGGGAACCTCGACCCTGACACCAACCACATCAAGCTCCCGCACCCCGCAAACGTACCCCGCGGCCGCGCAGGACGGCGACCGAGCGGCGTTTTCTCAGGTTTGCCCGCGCTCGAGCGCGACCTTCAGGAGGCTCGTGTGCAACCGGGAGCACAGGGCGATCAGTTCCTGGGCGACGTCGTCGGCCCGGGCCACAGAACCGTCGCCACGGTGCCGGATCGGGCTGGTCACCTGCTCGATCAGGCCAGCCTCACGGTCGGCCGCGGTGCGGAAGGCACGCAGGTGCCGGGGCTCGATGCCGAACCCGGCCAGCTCACCGGCGATGCGGGCCACCGCGACCGCGTCGGCGTCGAAATGCCCGGCAGGACGGGCGGATACCAGGCCGTGCGACTCCAGCGCGGCCAGCGTCTCGTCGTGGATCTCCGCCGCCAGGAGCAACTGGGCGCGGGTGAACCGGCGCCGTGGCTGCTCGTCGGCGGTCACGGCGCGGAGTCGGCCGACCGGTGCCTCGAGG
Organism: Kineosporia corallincola; assembly: GCF_018499875.1. Lineage (GTDB taxonomy): Bacteria > Actinomycetota > Actinomycetes > Actinomycetales > Kineosporiaceae > Kineosporia > Kineosporia corallincola. The sequence goes on from NZ_JAHBAY010000012.1 coordinate 172,816, forward strand.
CCACGGTCGACCGCGTCCAGATGTTCCCTGATCGCCCGCAGCGGCAGGTAGCGGTCACGCTGCATGCCGAGTACGTACCGCAGGCGGTCGACGTGCTCCGGGCTGAACTTGCGATAGCCCGAAGCAGTGCGCTGCGGCTCGACCAGCCCCTGATCCTCCAGGTAGCGGATCTTCGAGATCGAGATGTCCGGGAATTCCTGCCGGAGCAACTCGAGCACCGCCCCGATGCTGATAGCCCGGGGCGTGCCCGCTCGTTCTCCGGCCGGTCCGCCCGCGCGACCTCGTGCCGCCGCGCTCACCATCGCGACCTCAGGCGTTGCGCCGGCTCGGGTGGAAGACCAGCCGGTACTTGCCGATCTGAACCTCGTCGCCGTCTTTCAGCAACGCCTCGTCGATCCGGTCGCCCGCCAGGTACGTGCCGTTCAGGCTGCCGGCATCCCGCACGTAGAAGGCACCGTCACGCCGCACGAACTCGGCGTGCTTGCGGGAGACGGTGACATCGTCGAGGAAGATGTCGCTGGACGGCTTGCGGCCGGCCGTGGTGCGCTCGGCGTTCAGGAGGAACCGCGCGCCCGCGTTCGGGCCACGCTGGACCACCAGCAGCGCCGACTGGTCGGGCAGTGCGTCGACCGCGGCCTGCTCGGCCCCGGACAGCCCGGTCGGTCGCTGGTCATCGTCGAGACTCGGGATGGCCCCGAAGGAGATCGTCGTCTCGGCCGGCGACGTGGTGTCGTACTGGCCGTTCCCGTCCGACATCTCGCTCTCCTGTCTCGTGAAGTCCTGATCAGGGTAACCCTCACCTGTCCTGTCCGACTGAATGCCTGACTGAATGCTCGACAAGCTGATCGACGCGGTGTTCGTCGACTCAGTGTTGTCTGCCCCTTGCCCCCCACCGGTCGGCCCGGGCTCCGCCGGAGCTTCTGCGGAGCTCGCCCTTCGCCGCCGGAAACGTAGCCGGAACGTGGTCAGTCCAGCTGAGTCTGGTATTCGGAAGCGGACAGAAGACCGTCGAAGGCCTCTGTACCGCCCACCGTGACCTCGAACATCCACCCCTCCCCGTACGGGTCCGTGTTGACCAGTTCCGGAGAGGCGTCGAGTGCCGTGTTCCGGGCGGACACCGTACCGCTGACCGGGGCGTACACGTCACTCACGCTCTTGGTCGACTCCACCTCGCCGCAGGTGGTGCCGGCCTGGACCTCCGTGTCCTGCTCGGGCAGGGTGACGAAGACGATGTCACCGAGCGCGTCCTGGGCGAACGCGGTGATGCCGATCCGCGCCACGTTGCCCTCGACCCGTACCCACTCATGATCAGTGGTGTATCTGAGGTCTTCGGGGTACTCGAAGTCGCTCACTGCGTCCTCTGGTTCCTTTCAGTCTTCGGTATCGGTCTGGGGCACGGCGTAGGTCGGGCTGCTGACCTGCCGAACCGCGGACACCGTGAGATCTTTACTGCGCTGAACCGTACCGCTAGCACCCACCTGGTGCAGCGTCTCCAGCACGCCTCCGGGGATGTTCAGGGCAGACTCCATGGTCGCCGGGTCGCCGATCGCCACCAGCCGGTAGGGCGGCGACTGCTCCACGCCGTCCGTGATCACCGCGCCACCGGTGCTCGACGCGGTGAAGGACGTGCTGGCCACCACCCGGACCTGGCCGAACTGGACGGCCTCCGCCCCGGCGTCGCGCAGTTCCTGCACGGTGTCCAGAATCGTCGCCGCGTCGACGAGGGCCTGCGGGTCCTGGATCGTGATCGTCACACCCGGCCCCTGCGCCGGATCGGTGCCCGCCAGGATGCCGAGCACCGCGAGCCGCTCCCGGGTGGCCTTCTCGGCGGCCGCCGCCGAGTCGGTGCCCGAGCGCAGCTCGTTCTGCGTCGCCTCCAGGTCTTTCGTCTCGGCGTCGAGACGCTCGCCCTGCCGGCTGACGTCGTCCAGCACCCGTACCAGCTCGCTCTGGCTGAGCGACGACAGGTCGCCGGACTGGGTCTGCCGGGCCTGCACCACGAGCCCGAACCCGAGCGCCCCGAGCAGCAGGGCCGCCAGCAACTGCACCCGGGTCAGCCGGGTCAGCCGTTTCCTGACGGTGGACGACGACGAGCTCGCGACCGGCGCCGCCGGGGCACCGGTCTCGTCGTCCTCTGTTTTCTGGGGTTCTGGTTCCGGCACCGCTTCTTCCGGCGCCACTTCTTCTTCGGCGACCGGCTTGCGGGGCGCCGGACGACGGGCACCGGCCGGCCGGATCACCCGGCTACGCCCCGCCCCCACCGGACGGCTGGGGGGTGGCTCAACCGGCGTCTCGTCCGGCTTCTTCTCGTCCGGCTTCTTCTCGTCCGTCATGTCAGGCCTTGAAGATGTGCCGGCGGATGGCGGCGGCGTTGGAGAAGATCCGGATGCCGAGCACCACCACGACGCCCGTGGACAGCTGCGACCCGACGCCCAGATGGTCGCCGAGATACACGATGAGCGCCGCGACCACCACGTTGGACAGGAACGACACGATGAAGACCCGGTCGTCGAAGATGCCGTCGAGCAGGGCGCGGACACCCCCGAACACCGCGTCCAGCGCCGCCACGACGGCGATCGGCAGGTAGGGCTGCAACCAGAGCGGGACGGTCGGCTGGAGCACCAGCCCGGCCACCACCCCGACCAGCAGTCCGATCGCCGCGATCACGTGTGCCCTCCCGAGTCCGTGCTTTCTTGCGTGCCGGGGCTCTCTTCTACCGGTTCCGCCTGCCGCAGCACGAACTGCCCAGCGCCGGGCAGGGTCAGGCTGCCGGACTCGGCGATGTCGACACGAATGCCGTTGTTGTCGCGCAGCGACTGGACGTAGGGGCCGGCATCACCGTCGGCGAAGCCGGTCTGGAGCCCGGCCGGGTCGCCGATGACCGACACCACGTAGGGCGGCACCAGGGGCCGGAAGTCGACGAGGATGGCCTCGCCCGCCGACCGGATGGCCGACAGGGCGGTGAGCCGCTCGCCGTTGATCGAGATCGCCTCGGCGCCCGCCGACCAGAGGCCGTTGACCACCACCTGGAGGTCGGCGTCGAGCACCACACCCTCGTCGTAACCGGTGTCGGCCCGCGGATCGCCGCCCACCTCGTCGCGGCCCTGCGCGTCGTCGAGCGTGACCGTCAGGCCCTTGCCGGTGACGGCCACCTCGCCAGCCAGCGCCCCGAGCTCGCGCACCTGCCGGCTGAGCGCGGCGCCCCGGGTACCCAGAAGGTCTTGCTGGGCCCGTGAGTTCGCGGCCGCCAGCGCGGCGTTGCTCTGCTCCTGCGCCTGCACGGCCTCGGTGCGGCGCTCGATCTCCTCGCGCAGCTCGCGGCTGACCGCCTGGGACTCGCGCTGCGGCACCCGGATCGAGCTGACCGCGACGGTGAACCCGACGCCGGCCAGCACCGACAGCGCCAGGGTGAGGGCCGTGCGGCGGCGGGTGCGCGGGCGCGGGTCGGCCGCGGCCGCCGCGTAACCGGGGTCGAGGGGGCGCTCCATCACCTCGCGCAGCAGCGTCATCGAGGCGTCGAGCCGCCGGGGCGCGGCGCTCATCCGGTCACCTCGCCCCGGGGCGGGCGGGTGCCGAGCCGGTCGCGGCGGTTCAGCACGGCGGCGGCCTGGCGCAGGTAGATCAGCGCCGACCACCAGTACAGCGACGTGCCCCACCAGGCGAAGGCCCAGCCGACCGGCTGGGCGACGTCGCCGACCCGGCCCTCGATGTCGCCGAGCAGCAGCAGGGGGAAGGCGTAGAGCAGGCAGGCGGTGGCCGCCTTGCCGAGGAAGCTGACCTCGAGCGGACGCCGCTCCTCGACCGTCATCATCAGCAGCGAGCCGACCAGCACGGCATCGCGTGCGATCAGCAGCAGCACCAGCCACCACGGGATGACCTGGTGATAGGCCAGGCCGAGCAGGGTGGTGAGGATGTAGAGCCGGTCGGCCACCGGGTCGAGCATCTGCCCCAGCCGGGTGGTCTGCCCCCAGCGCCGGGCCAGCGTGCCGTCGAGGTAGTCGCTGAACCCGCTCACCATCAGGACGGCCACGGCCCAGCCCTCCTGCCCCATCAGGATGAGGACGGCGAACACCGGGACCAGCAGCAGACGGCCGGCACTGAGCAGGTTGGGAATGTTGAGCACCCGCGTGCCACCCACCGGGTTCTCACCCACCGGCACGTTCCTCCTTACCTATCTCCCCCGCTGACGGCCACAGCCTACGGGCAGCCACCGACAGTCATGGTGAGCAGGTCCGCACGGAAATGGATCAAGGCCGGATCCGGCCGGCCGGGCGGGGCGCCGGGGGATAAATCCGTTGCGTCAATGCGGGCTTTTGCCCGCATTGTGTACTTATGCTGTGTCCGGCACCGCACGGGGTGTAACCGGCCGGGGTGAAGGAGGCAGTGTGGGCTGGAGCCCCGTCGTCACCACCTGCGTCATCCAGTTCCTGGCCGGCGCGCTCGCCACCACCTGCCTGCTCGTCACCTGCGGGCGGGTCTCCGCTCCCGACCGGGCCTGGCGGCTCCCGCTCGCCTGCGGCACCGCGCTCTGGTCGGCCGGGCAACTGCTCAGCGGCCTCGGCCCGGGCTCCCCCGCGACCCCTCTCGGCCGCCTGGCCGGCCTCGCCGTCCTGGCGCTGCCGGTGTGCGCACTCGCCGCCCTGAGCCGGCTGCCGACCGTGTCCCGCCTCCCGGCCGGCGGCGTGGTCTCCGTGCTCGACACCACCGTCATCACCGGATCGTTGTTCGTGCTCACCTGGGTCACCGCGCTGGGCGCCGCCACACCCGCACAGCCACTGGCTGATCTGGTGCTCGTGATCTGCGTCGTCCTCCTCGCCCGGTTCCGGGCACCGCTGAATCCCCGGGCCCTGGCCGGGATCGGGTACGGCCTGGTCCTGATCGCCGTCGCGGACACCGGCCACCGTCACCTGGAACGTCTCGGGACCACCGGTGGCGCCGTCGCCCTGCTCCACACGACCGCCCTGGTCGCCGGGGCACTGCTGATCGCGCACGGTGCGCTCGCCGGACCGTCCGGCCAGCAGGACGGCCAGCAGGACGGTGGCCCGGAACGGGCGCTGCGGCTACTGCCCTACCTGCCGTTGTCGGGGGCGGCGCTGGTGCTGGCCGGGCAGCTGGTCGGTGGGGTACGGATCGGCCCGGTCGAGAGTGTGGTGGCGGTGGCGCTGGGTGGCATCGTCGTCCTCAGGCAGTTCTTCACCGGCCTGGACAACGTTCGCCTGGTGCGTGAGCTGCGGGAGAGCCAGGACCGGCTGCGCGAGCAGGCCTACCAGGACTCGCTGACCGGGCTCGCCAATCGCGCCCTGTTCGACCAGAGGCTGCGCCGGGCCATCCGCGGCGGGCGCCCGCTGGGCCTGATCTTCTGCGACCTCGACGACTTCAAGGCGGTGAACGACCGGCTCGGCCACAACGCCGGCGACGACCTGCTGAGGGCGGTGGCGGACCGGCTGCGGGGATGTGTGCGGCCGGCCGACACGATCGCGCGGCTGGGTGGCGACGAGTTCGCGGTGCTGATCGAAGACGCCTCGCAGCCGGCGGACGTGATCGGGCGTGGCATCCTGGCGGCGGTCGGGCGGCCCTTCCTGGTGCCGCACCACGACGGCCGGACCCGGGTGCGGGTGGGGGCCAGCGTCGGTGTCGCCGTCCTGGACCGGGTGGCTCCCGACACATCGCCGGAGAGTCTGCTGGCCGGGGTGGACCAGGCGATGTACGTGGCCAAGCGGCGCGGTAAGAATCAGCTCGTCACCTTTCGGCACGGCGCCCCGGCCGAGCCGGGGCAGGACCGGTACCTGCCCCTGTTCGACCCGGCGGCGCCCCGGCACACCACGGAGTTCCCGATCACCGGCAGCACACCGCCCCCTCCCGGCCTGCCCCGGGTGATGGATCCGCAGACCGGGCCGATCCCCCGGCCCGGCTCGCTCACCCCGGCCGCCCGTTACCGTGCCTCCGGCCAGGCCCGGCCCGGGCCGCCGCGGCCGCAACTGTCCGAGGCCGACGAGAAGGCCGAGGAGAAGGACCGTCTCGTCGCCGCGACCATCCGGTCCGCGCAGCGGGTGGCGGCCGAGTTCGAGGCGCTGGAGAAGGAGTCCGAGCGGCGCGAGGCGGAACAGGCCGCCGCCGCGCGCCGGGCGCTGGAGGCACTCGGCATCGAGGCCGAGGTGCGGGCCGGCACCCGCGCCGAGGCCGAGGTGATCCCGCTCAGCCGGGCCACGGGCATCCTGCGGGAGAAGAAGCGCCGGGCCCAGGAGGCGGCTGCCGTTCCTGGGGAGTCCGAGCCGGAATCCGAGCCGGACACCGCTGCTCTGGAGCACGCCGAGCAGCTGGCGACGCTGTCGTCCGACCACATCGACGTGCTGTACCGGCCGGTGCTGGGCCTGACCTCGGGGTCGCTGGTGGGCCTCTCCACGTCGGTGCGCTGGCGGCACCCGGTGCACGGGGTGATCGACGCGGGGCCGCTGATGGCCGCCGCCGAGCAGGCCGGGCTGCGCACGCCGCTGGAGGAGCGGCTGCTCGACTCGATCTGTGCCGACATCGCCCTGCTGCGGCGGGCCCCGGACTGGGACGCCCTGGTGGCGCACGTGCCGCTGTCGGCCCGGTACATCACCGACGAGCGGCTGACCACCGTGGTGGAACGCACGCTGCGGCGGCGTGAGCTGCCCGGCGAGGCGCTGGTGCTGCACCTCACCGAGACCGGCCCGGTGCCGGACCTGGACGCCGCGGCCGCGGTGCTCGAGCGGGTGCGCGCGCTCGGCGTGGGCATCGGCCTGGACGCATTCGGCGCGGCCCCGGCCGGGCTGGGTCTCCTGACCCGGCTGCCGGTCGGCACCCTCACCCTGCACGAGTCGCTCGGCTCGGCCGATCCGGGGAGCCGGGCCGCCACGGTGCTGTCCGGCACCCTGGCGATGGCAGCCGGGCTGGACCTCACCCTGATCGCCGACGGCGTGCGCGACCAGGCCCAGGCCGACCGGCTCGGCGAGCTCGGCGTGGGCCAGGCCCAGGGTCCGCTGTACGGCGAGCCGGTGCCGCTGCCCGACCTCGACCTGGTCCGGATTCTGCGCAATCCTTCCCGGTGATCCGGGCGTTTCGTGCCTGCTAGTCTCCCCACCCGCAGTGGGGTGTTGTCATGTGTCTTTGGGGCGTCGGTGGATCAGCAGGGTGTGGGGCGGCAGGAGTCTGGCGAGGGCTCGGAGCACAGGTCACAGACGCCGGGGGCCGGCCCCTACGTCAATCCCGGGCCCACCTGGGGTTCGGGGAATCCGCCGCAGACCTGGGGCGCCCCGCCACCGGCCTCGCCGCAGGACAGGAAGAAGCAGCGCCTCGCGATCGCCGGCATCGCCGGTGCGCTCGGGCTGGCGCTGGTGGCCGCGATCGCGGTCGTCGCTCTCGGGGTCGGGCAGGGACGCAGCGACGAGGAGAAGGCCGCCGACCTGGCGGCGCCGTTCCTCGACGCCGCGAACTCGCTGAAGTCCGCGCCCGGCCTCACCTACGAGGACGACAACTTCAGTGTTCGGCTCACCCGGTTCGGTGACTTCACCGGCACCCTGCACGCCCTCAGCCAGGACTACCCGGTGCTGCGGGCCGACGGCGTGACCTACGGCGAGCTGGACGGCCTGATGGTCGGGTCGCTCACCTCGAACTGGCGGATGCCGAGCAGTGACAAGGCCTGGGTGGAGCTGAAACCGGCCGCGCTGGAAGACACTCTGTACATCGACACGCAGGTGCCGGACTCCCCCGCCGACGTCGCCCAGCGTCTCGTCGACGAACTGAACAAGCCGGGTACCGACTTCCAGCCGTCGGTGTACGACTCGGCGTCCACCTACGGCACTCCCGACGGGTCGGCGGAGTGGACCGAGGTGACGCTCGACGGCACGGCCGCCTACAAGGCCCAGACCGATGCCGGGCCGGTGTTCGTCTCCCGGTCCTCCCCGCACACCGTGCTCCAGATCCCGGTCGCCCTGCTGAACGGCGACACGAGTGCCACCGGCTCCTCGTCGTCCCCCGGTTCCACCTCGTCCCCCGGTTCCGCCCAGGACAACGTCTCCTTCACCCGGCCGAAGGCGTCCGCGGGCCCGGAGGTGTACACGTACGACGGGGTGGCCCTCACCGAGATGACGGCCGACCAGGTGAGCGAGGCCTACGACGACCTGCTCGACGAGTCGGAGAAGCTCAAGGAGGTGCTCGACGTCGACGTCACGCTGTCGACCAGCGACTCCACGGTCAAGTGCAAGCTGAACAGCTGCAAGTACAGCATCGAGGTGACCGTCTCCCCGGTCTCCACCGGCGACAACGAGATCACCGACTCGACGACCCGGGTGGGGCTCACCGCGAGCTTCGAGGTGGACCACAAGGACGACGTGGCCAGTTGCACGAGCGCGGCGACCTTCAAAATGCGGCAGACGAAGACCCTCAGCTGCTCGACCACGAAGACGGCGAGCACCATGAAGAAGGCCTACGCCGCCGCGAAGAGCCTGGCCCAGTCGCAGGCAGGCGCCGGTGAGTACTACCGGTGGGAGGTGCCCTACAACGGGTACGGCGAGGTGAAGGGCATCGCCCAGCTCGACCTCAAGAAGATGGGCAGCACGCTCGAGGACCGCCGCAGCCAGATCGGCCGGTGACGGTCAGTCGCCCTTGACGTTGAGGATCTGGTGGAGCGTGTGCCGCACCTCCACCAGATCCGCGGCGTCGGCCATCACCTGGTCGATGTCCTTGTAGGCCGCGGGGATCTCGTCGATGAAGGCGTCGGTGTCCCGGTACTCGATGCCCTTCATCGCCGCCCGCAGGTCGTCGGCGCTGAACTTCCTGCGCGCCGCCGTGCGCGAGTACTCCCGGCCCGCGCCGTGCGGCGAGGAGTTCAGCGAGAGCTTGTTGCCCCGGCCGGTGACCACGTAGCTGGCCGTGCCCATCGACCCGGGGATCAGGCCGGGCCGGCCGGCGTCGGCCTGGATCGCGCCCTTCCGGCTGATCCAGAGGTTCCTGCCGTAGTGGTTCTCCTGCTGGGTGAAGTTGTGGTGGCAGTTGATCCGCTCCAGGTCGCGCACCGGCTCGCCCATGAAGTCGGTGACGCACAGCATCAGCCGGTGCATCATCTCCTCCCGGTTGGCCAGCGCGAAGTCCTGCGCCCACCGCATCTCGTTGATGTACGACCAGAACTCGTCGGTGTCCTGCACCAGGTAGGCCAGGTCGAGGTCGGGCAGGGTGATGTGCCACTTCTGCATCTGCGCCCGGGCCACCTTGATGTGCTTCTGCGCGATCAGGTTTCCCACGCCCCGCGAACCGGAGTGCAGGAACAGCCACACGGTGCCGGTCTCGTCGGCGGTCACCTCGATGAAGTGGTTGCCCGACCCGAGACTGCCCAGCTGCCGCTTCCACTTCACCGTGTAGGAGCCCGGGTCGAAACCGATCGTGTCGGCCTTGGCCTCCAGCTCGTCGAGCCGCTTCGCGACCACCTTCTCCATGCGCCGCTCGTCGCTGTTGTAACCGCCCGCCGAGAGCGGGATCTCCCGCTCGATCGCGACCCGCAGGTCGCTGAGCCGGCCGGCGTCGCGCACCTGCTGCTCGGTCCACTGGGTGCGCACCGCGATCATGCCGCAGCCGATGTCGACCCCGACCGCGGCCGGGATGATCGCCCGCTCGGTCGGGATGACCGAGCCGACGGTGGCGCCCTTGCCGAGGTGGGCATCGGGCATCAGGGCCAGATGCGGGACGACGAACGGCATCTGCGCGGTGCGCACGGCCTGTTCCCTCGTCTTCTCCTCCAGGATGCTCGCCCAGTTGAAGAGCTTCTCTCCCAGACGCTGCACAGTCACCATCCACCTCCGTCCGTCCCTCGCCCCTGCGGCAAGTGCGGTGATGAGCATGGCAACGCGAGAGAAGCGGCGTCCAGCCAATTAGTGCCATTCACCGCGATGTGACCGCCAGGTGCTGGTGCCGGAAACGCATCGGCGTGAAAGTGGCGCCCTGCCCCCGATGCTTCTCCCCCGAGGAGTCCGATGCCCGACAGCACCCTCAGCGACGACGAGTCCGTCCTGGCCCGTCTCGGCTACAAGCAGGAGCTGCACCGCTCCTGGTCCGGCTTCTCCAACTTCGCCATCTCGTTCAGCATCATCTCGATCCTGGCCGGCTGCTTCACCACGTTCGGCCAGGCCTGGAACAACGGCGGGCCGATCGCCATCTCGATCGGCTGGCCGGTGATCTCGGCGTTCATCCTGGTGATCGGTTTCTGCATGGCCGAGCTGGTCTCCGCCTACCCGACGTCCGGCGGAATCTACTGGTGGGCAGCCAAACTCGGCGGCGCCAAGGCGGGCTACTACACCGGCTGGCTGAACCTGGTGGGGCTGGTCGCGATCCTCGCGTCGGTGGCCTACGGCGCGGCGATCTACCTGAACACCTTCATCGACCTGTTCAGCGACTCCTACGCCGGCAGCTTCCTCGGCGGGAACTACCTGTACCAGCAGTTCTTCTGGTTCGCCGCGCTGACCGTGCTGATCACCGCGGTCAACATCTTCAGCTCGCACCTGCTCGCCGTCATCAACAACGTGTCGGTGTGGTGGCACGTGTTCGGCGCCCTGATCGTGGTGCTGGTACTGGTTTTCGGGCCGGACTCGCACCAGAGCCTGTCGTTCGTGTTCACCGAGCGGATCAACAACGCCGGCATCGGCGGGGACGGCGACGTCACCTTCTGGTTCTACGTGCTGCCGCTGGGATTCCTGCTGACCCAGTACACGATCACCGGTTACGACGCCTCGGCGCACCTGTCCGAGGAGACGCAGGGCGCGGCCAACGCGGCGGCCAAGGGCATCTGGCAGTCCATCCTGTACTCCGCGATCGGCGGCTGGATCCTGCTGCTGGCCTTCCTTTTCGCGGCGACGAACACCGACTACATCAACTCGTTCGACACCGCCGTCAACCCGTACGGCGGCGGCAGCGTGCTCGCCGTGCTGGCCAGCTCGCTGTCGCCGGCCCTGTTCAAGCTGGTCGTGTTCATCAGCATGAGCGGCCAGATCTACTGCTCCACGGCCTGTATGACGTCGACCTCGCGGATGTTGTTCGCGTTCAGCCGCGACCGCGCCGTGCCGGGATCCGGCCTGTGGTCGGCCGTCGACGCGAAAGGTGTTCCCCGCAACGCCGTCCTGGCCGCCGCCACCGCCGCCGTCGTGCTCACCCTGCCCGCCCTGTACGAGAGCCCGTCCGGGGCGCCGACCGCGTTCTACGCCGTGGTCTCGATCGGCGTGATCGGGCTGTACCTGGCCTTCGCGATCCCGATCTGGCTGCGCTGGAAGGAAGGTGACAGCTGGCAGCCCGGCCCCTGGACGCTGGGGTCGAAGTACCGCTGGATGTGCCTGCTGGCGGTCGGCGAGATCGCCGTCACCTCGGTCTATTTCGTGCTGCCGTTCTCCCCGGCCGGCTGGCCCGGCAGCGACGACTTCACCTGGACCGCGGTGAACTACGCGCCGATCGTGCTGATCGCCCTGCTGGCGGCGCTGTTCGTCGGCTGGCACGCCTCGGTCAAGCACTGGTTCAACGGCCCGCGCAGCAACATCGACGCCTGATCACCGGCATGTCCGGAAGGCGCCGCGAGCGCTTTCCGGACATGCTGGCCGGGTGATTCCCCGACGTCTGCGTACGGCCCGGAAGGGCATTCCCCAGGGTTTCGGCGCGGTGGACCCGCGGACGGCCACCCGGGTGCCGCTGGGTCATGAGTTATCTGGCGCCGTACCGGTTTTCGAGGGCGACCCGGCTTTCCGTCATCATGTGTGGACGACGATCGCGGAGTCCGGGTTCGCCGTCGAGCAGATCACCAGCCTGGGTACGCATCTCGGTACTCATCTCGACGCGCCGTCGCACTTCGTCGAGGGGGCGGCCGATCTGGCCGGGCTGGACGAGTCGTGGACGCTGATGCCGTTGTGCGTGGTGGATGCCCGGGACCGTGGGCCGGACTACTGGGTGTCGGTGCCGCGGCTGAGGTCGTGGGAGCGGCGGTACGGGCGGATTCCGGTGGGGGCGCTGTTCGTGCTGCGGACCGGGTTGTCGGCCTGCTATTTGGATGATCCGGGGCGGTATGCGGCGCGGGCGCCGGGTTTCGGGCCGGAGACGGTGGAGTGGTTGTTCACGGCGCGGCGGGTGCGGGCGGTCGGCAGTGACACACTGGGCCCGGATCTGGTGCAGGACCAGGATTATCGTTCCACGCGGGCCGCTCTGCGGAACGGGGGTGTGGTGCTGGCCAATCTGGGGCCGGGTCTGGAGCGGATGCGGCCGCACGGTGACTGGGTCGCGGTCAACGGGCCGCGGCCGGCTTTCTCCGGGTTCCCGGTCGGGGTGACGGGTTTCACCGTGCCGTGAGCCGGGCGGGGACCGAATCGAGGACGACGGCGAGCTGGTCAGGAGCTCACCGTCGTCCTCAATTTTGTTAGTCGGTGCCGGCTTCCATGGCCGCCTGGTCGAGCAGGGCGTCGGCGTCGGCGTCCACCTCGCGGTTGCGGCTGATCCGGTCGGAGCCGCCGGGCTCCAGCTGGCCGACGATGCGGGCCTGGCCCTCGAGCTGGCCGAGGCCGGCGAACAGCTCGAGTTTCTGCCGGGAGTCGGCGATGTCGAGGTTGCGCATGGTGAGCTGGCCGATCCGGTCGACCGGGCCGAACGCGGCGTCCTCGGTGCGCTCCATGCTCAGCCGGTCGGGGTGGTAGCTGAGGTTCGGGCCGGCGGTGTTGACGATCGTCCAGTCGTCGCCGCGGCGCAGCCGCACGGTGACGTCACCGGTGACGGCGCGGGCCACCCACTGGGTGAGGCTGCTCTGGAGCATCAGCGACTGCGGGTCCAGCCAGCGGCCTTCGTAGAGCAGCCGGCCGAGGCGGCGGCCCATGGTGTGGTACGAGTCGACGGTGTCTTCGTTGTGGATGGCGTTGACGAGGCGCTCGTAGGTCAGGAACAGCAGTGCCATTCCGGGGGCCTCGTAGATGCCGCGGCTCTTGGCCTCGATGATGCGGTTCTCGATCTGGTCGGACATGCCCAGACCGTGGCGGCCGCCGATCTCGTTGGCCTTCATCACCAGATCGACCGCGGTGGCGAACTTCTCGCCGTTGATCGCGACCGGGCGGCCGTTCTCGAAGGTGACGGTGACGTCTTCGGTCTCGATGACGACCGAGGGGTCCCAGTGCTTGACGCCCATGATCGGCTCGACGATCTCGAGCGACTCGTCGAGGTGCTCGAGGGTCTTGGCCTCGTGCGTGGCGCCCCAGATGTTCGCGTCGGTGGAGTACGCCTTCTCCTTGCTGGCGCGGTAGGGCAGGCCGTGTTCGGTGAGCCACTGCGACATCTCGGCGCGGCCGCCGAGCTCGTCGACGAACTGGGCGTCGAGCCAGGGCTTGTAGATGCGCAGCGCCGGGTTGGCCAGCAGGCCGTACCGGTAGAAGCGCTCGATGTCGTTGCCCTTGTAGGTGGAGCCGTCGCCCCAGATCGAGACGCCGTCCTCCCGCATGGCCTGCACCAGCAGTGTGCCGGTGACGACCCGGCCGAGCGGCGTGGTGTTGAAGTAGGCCTTGCCGCCGGAGCGGATGTGGAAGGCGCCGCACATCAGGGCGGTGAGGCCGGCCTCGACGAGCGCGGCTCGGCAGTCGACGAGGCGGCCGATCTCCGCGCCGTACTGCTGGGCGCGTCCGGGCAGCGACTCCATGTCGTCCTCGTCGTACTGCCCGAGGTCGGCGCTGTAGGCGCAGGGAACGGCGCCGTGGTGGCGCATCCACGCGACGGCGACGGAAGTGTCGAGACCGCCTGAGAAGGCGATTCCGACTCGGTCACCGACGGGGAGAGCTGTCAATACCTTGGACACGGAACACAAAGATAGGGCATGCCCCCGGGTGGTTTACGTCCCGGAGACACGCCCTGAAATTCTTCGCCTGATTGGTCCCTGATCAGCAGGATTTCGCGTTGTACAGCGCGTTCAGGCCGGCGGTCTCGGCCTTGGTCAGCGTGGTCGGCGAACCGGAGCCGGAGATCGGGTACATCAGCGCGGCCTTGCTGGTGACGTGGCCGAGGCCGAGCGAGTGCGAGATCTCGTGCACGATCAGGGCGCCGCGGCCGGGCGCGCCGTCGTACCGGCCGTAGCCGGCCTGGCCCACCCAGCGCGAGGCGGTGTTGAACCAGACGGTGCCCCGGGTGGCGTTGGTGCCGTTGCCGCTGGAGCCGCCCAGGCCGTCGGCGTCGGTCTCGCCGTCGGGGAAGTGCTCCTCCCCGGCCCAGCTGAGCCGGATGGTGCCCTTCGAGACCTTCTTGAACGTGATCCCGGTGGCCTTGCTGATCCGGTCGAAGCCGGAGGCGATGTCGGCGGCCATGCCCTTGGCCCGGGCCGGCTGGTTGTTGTTGTCGTACGACCAGGTGATGGTCTTGCAGCGGGCGAACGGGGCGTTCATCGGGGCCCAGCCGGCGGTGACCGAGGTGACCAGCTTGATCGTCTTCCCGCCGGACTTCACCGCGACGGTGTAGGCGCCCGCGCCGGCCTTGCCGGGCTTCCAGGTGAAGGCGGCCTTCTTCGTCTTCTTGCTGCCGAGCGACTTCACCGTCGTGCCGCCCCTGAGCACCTTGGCGGTGACGCCGGCCTTGGCGGTGGTGACCGACAGGGCGAGCGCGCGGTCGGCCTTCTTCTCGGCGACCGGGGCGATCCAGCGGTTCACCTTGTTCACGTGCACCGGCTGGCTGACGGTCTTGTAGCCGATCCCGTAGACCGGGTAGCTGTTGGTGGTGGAGCAGCCCACCGCGTAGACCTTGAGCCTGCTCTTGCCGGCCTTGAGGTCGGTGAGCTTGATCGGCATGGTGTACGGCTTCTTCATGTCCTGCCGGGGCACGGACTGCTCGATGATGCCGCAGACCTTGCTGGATCCGGTGATCTTGACGCTGTAGGTGGCGCTCGCGGTCATCGTGGCCGGGCCGGAGATCTTCACCTTCACGGCGGCGGCGGAGTAGTCGGAGGCGCTGAGCCCGCCGGTGCCGGAGGCGGGGGTGAACGCGCCCTGCGGGGTGACCGTGCCGATCACCCCGGGATCACGGGTGGCGGCGGTCCTGCCGACCGCGCCGGCCGGGCCGGTCTGGGCGATCGCGAACGGGATCGCGAGCAGGGCGCCCACGGCCAGGGTGGCGACGACTGTGACTCTGCGTGATGGTCTTCTGAGGCTGCGGGTCGGGCTCGGCAACTGCGGCTCTCGCTCTCTGAAGCGGCGGCGACGGATGCGGGGGCCCGTCATCTGCGGCTACGGGTATGGCTGTGCACCGGCTGTCAGCCGGTCGGGCCAGGTCAACCTACCCGAGCGTCGGAGCGCAAAGTGGCCGTTCAGCCTAGTTGATCACGCACTTTGCGCGCACTCCGTGAGCGAGCCGGGGGACAATCTCCCCCAATGGGGCGTCCAGCCGGAGATCGCAGTACGCATCGCCACGGGTCTCGCCCTGATTGACGATCGCGACCGGAATGCCCAGTTCCTTGCGGGCGTGCAAGACGAACCGGAAGCCCGACATGACTTTCAGTGACGATCCGAGGATCAGCAGGGAGGCCGCCCGGTCGACCAGGCCGAAGCACTCGAGCACCCGCGGCCGGGGCACGGTCTCGCCGAAGAACACCACGTCCGGCTTGAGCTGCCCGCCGCAGAACCGGCACGGCACCATCACGAACCCGGCGAGTCTCTCCTCGGCCAGCTCCACGTCGCCGTCCGGGTTCACCGCGCCGCCCTCCTCGGTGAAGTGCGGGTTGGCCTCGCGCAGCGCGGTGTCCAGCTCGGCGCGGGAGGTGGGCCGGCCGCAGTCCAGGCAGATCACCCGGTCCAGCCCGCCGTGCAGCTCGATCACCCCGCTCGCCCCGCCGGCCTGGTGCAGGCCGTCGACGTTCTGCGTGATCACCCCTTCGAGCAGCCCCTGCCGCTGGAGGTCGGCGACCGCGCGGTGCGCCGCGTTCGGCCGGGCCTTCTCGATCTGCCGCCAGCCCAGATAGCTGCGTGCCCAGTAGCGGTGCCGGGCCGCCGCGTCGTTCATGAACTGCTGGTAGGTCATCGGGGTGTGCCGGCGCAGCGAGCCGGACGGGCCGCGGTAGTCGGGGATGCCGGAGTCGGTGCTGATGCCGGCGCCGCTGAGCACGGCCACCCGGCCCTTCCCCACCAGCTCGACCAGGGCCTCGAAGGCCTCGGCGGGGTGTGTCACAGGGGTCTCCACCCGGTCCATTCTGCGCCGCGCGGTGCCGATGAGAGAATCGTGGTGATGCTTCCTCCCGACAACCACGTGCACTCCCAGTTCAGCTGGGACACCCGCAGCAACGGCTCGATGGATCTGACCTGCGCGAAGGCGGTCGAACTCGGCCTTCCCGCGATCGCCTTCACCGAGCACGTCGACTTCACCGCCTGGGGCGAGGGCGACGTGCCGCCCTCGGCCGACACCTCCATCGTGTTCCGCGACCGGGTGCGGCCCTTCGACGTGGAGGGTTATCAGGCGTCCGTCGCCGAGTGCCGGGACAAGTACCCGGACCTGCGCATCCTGACCGGCATCGAGACCGGTGAGCCGCACCTGTTCGCCGGCAGCGTGGCCGCGGTGCTGGCCTCCGGCACGTTCGACCGGGTGCTCGGTTCGCTGCACTCGATCGTGCACGAGGGCCGGGTGCTCTCCCCCGAGCGGGTGTTCACGCTCCGGCTGATGCCGCCCGAGGACCTGATGCGGCGCTACTTCGAGAGCATGCTCGACCTGATCAAGGGCTCGGACGTGTTCCAGGTGCTGGCACACTGCGACTTCCCGCGCCGCTACTGGCCCGAGCGCGCCGCCCCCTACGACGAGGCGATGTTCGAGGAGGAGTACCGCGTGGTGTTCCGCGCGCTCGCCACCAGCGGCCGGGCGCTGGAGATCAACACCCGCAGCCCGCTGTGGTCGGTCGACCTGATGCGCTGGTGGTACGAGGAGGGCGGCGAGGCGGTGTCGTTCGGCAGCGACGCGCACGTGCCCTACCGGGTGGGGGCCCAGTTCGACCTGGCCGCCGACGTGGTCGAGGCCGCGGGCTTCCGGCCCGGGCGGGACCGCTTCGACTTCTGGCGGCGCTGAGAATAGTGGACGACGACGGGCTTTCGCGCAGCTCACCGTCGTCCACCAGTTTCAGCGCTTCTGCTTCTGGCGTTCCAGCTCGGTCAGGTCGGCGGTGCGGGCCCCCGGGATGGTGACCGTGGACACCGGCTGCGCCCGCAGGAAAGCGCTGGTGGCGACCACCCCGACCAGATCGAACCGGGTCTCCCCGGTGAGGTGGTTGTCGGTGGCGTCCTGCACACCCGGCCAGTTGCGGTCGCCGTAGTCGTCGAGCACCACGATTCCGCCCGGCGCGGCGACCTTCTCGGCGAACCGCAGGTCGTTGGCGACACCGGTGGCCGAGTGGTCGCCGTCGATCACGATGACGCCGTACTGCCGGTCGCTGACAGCGGCCTGCACCTGCGGGTCCTCGGAGAAACCCTTCACCAGGCGCATCCGCTTCGGGTCGACACCGGCCAGCGAAAGGTTCTCGCGCACCACGGTTTCGGTGACCGGCGAACCGGAGGTGTCGGCCTTCAGCTCGGTCACCTGGAGCTGCACGTCGGCGAGCGGGTCGATGATGGTGAGCTGGTAGTTCAGGCCGATCCGGCTGATCTGCCGGGCCATACCGCCGGAGAAGAGGCCGAAAAGTGTTCCGATCTCCAGGATCTCGCCGTTCGGCGGGCTGAGCAGCGGCGTGGTGGCGAGCTTGCCGAGGATGTTCGGGGCGCCACCGGCGAGCCGGCCGACGCCGCGCAGCTCGAGTTCGAACAGGGTGCGGTAGGCCTGTACGACGCGCCCGTAGGCGTCGGGGGCGCTGGACGCCCGGGCCACCTGGGCGGCGAGTTCCCGCAGGCGTTCCTCGCTGATCAGGCGGGTGCTGCGGCGCCCCTGGGAACCGAGGAGCAGGTCCACGGCGTAGCCGGGGGCGCGCACCTGGTTGCGCATCTTCTCCAGTTCGGTGCGCAGCTGGAGTACCTCGGTGCGCAGGTCGAAGACCTCGGTGCTCTCGTTGAGCACCTGCCGCGCGCGTTTGCGGGCGAGTCGCTCGATCCGCCGGTCGAGCACGGTGAGCACGGGCTGGAGGGCCCGGGCGGTGGTGTGATGTGCCCATCTCTGCGCCATGACCCCATGCAATCAGACGATCACACTCAGCTCCTAACGACACGGGCGGTCATCGTCCGAAAATCGCGGGCGGCGCCCCCTCTTCAGGGGACGCCGCCCGCTGCCGGTCAGGAGAGTTTCTTCAGGAACGCCTTGCCGGACGGTGAGCCGATACCGGTGATGTCGTCGTACCCGGTCCGGGTGCGCAGGATGGTGCCGACGGTCACGTCGATACTGCGCAGGGTGAAGCTGGTGCCGTCGGTGGCGTCGACGCCGTTGACGTAGTCGTTGCGCACCACGCCCAGGCCGCCCTTCGGCTTCGGGTCGTACAGGGCGCCGGAGCCGTACAGCTTGTAGAGGGCGGGGTTGGCGAAGCCGTGAGGCCGGCCGGCGGCCTGGTCGGCGAGCGCCATGATCCCGGCGAACAGAGGGCTGGCGAGCGAGGTTCCGCCGATCCGGTACTCGCCGTACCTGACCGTGCCGTCCGGGAAGGTCTGGGTCTGGCCGACCAGCATGCCGGTGTTGGGGTCGCCGAGGGCGGAGACGTCGGGGACGACGCGGGCGGGTCGGGTGGAGTAGCGGGTGGCCAGGGACCGGGGGACGACGCCTTTCTGGTACTTGGGCTGGGCGTAGACGCGGCTGGTGCCGCCGCCGGCGCCGTAGAGGTAGTCGCCGGGCGGGGCCGGGTCCCAGCTGGTGCCGTCGGCGCTGAGGGCGGAACGGCCTGTGCTCCAGCCGGTTTCCCAGATGCGGGTGTCGTTCTTGGCGACGGCGAGGGAGGTGCCGCCGACGGCGGTGACGTAGGGGCTGTTGGCGGGGGCCTGGGCGGTGGGGGTGCCGGCGTTGCCGGAGGCGCCGTCGCCGGAGTCGCCGGAGGAGAAGTAGAAGCCGATGCCGGTGACCGCGGCCTGCTGGAAGACGGCCTGGTAGACCTGGTCGAGGAGGTCGGAGCCGTTGCTCTCGTCGCTGCCGCCCCAGGAGTTGGTGACGATGTCGGCGAGGTGGCCGGAGACGACCTTGATCAGGGTCTTGGCGAAGTCGGCGTTGTCGCACGACGGGGAGGCGACGTATGTGATGTTCGCGCCGGGGGCGGTGGCGTGGACGGCCTCGATGTCGAGGGTCTGCTCGCCGTACCAGCCCTGTTCGCCGCACTGGTCGCCGTTGACGGCGTCGTCATAGCCGTAGCGGTAGGAGCTGGGCAGGACCTCGGTGTACTGCCGGGCGCCGAGGGCTTTCTGGCCGTGGCGGGTGGCGTAGGTGTTCGCGTCGGCGCGGGCGGTGGGTGAGGCGTAGGCGTCGGTGATGGCGACGGTGACGCCCTTGCCGTTGTTGCCCCGGTCGATGGCGCCGGTGATGCCGTAGGCGCCCTGGAGCTGGTCGGGTTCGTAGCCGCAGGGGGCGTAGGGCTGCTTCTTGCCGTAGGCCGAGGGCAGGGTGGTCGCCGTCTTCTGGCCGTAGTAGGTGGAGCAGGGCCCGGCGTTGACGAAGGCGTCGGAGGGCGGGGCGCTGCCGGTGCTGGCGGGGGTCATCAGCTGGGAGACGCTGGCCAGGCCGGACACGCCGAGCACGACGTCGTCGAGGGCGGAGGGCACGGTCGGCGTGGACGAGGCGGCCCGGAAGGTCGTCTTCTTCTGCCGGTAGTTCTTGAGGGTGGTGCTGAAGGCCTTCTGCACCTTCGAGACCGGGCCGCGGGCCTCGACGTAGGCCGAGTTGCCCGCGACGCCGGTGACGGTGAGGCCGCTGTCGGTGAGGAAGTCCCTGACCGCGGCGACCGAGGCCCGGGTGGGGGCGAAGCGGGCGCTGAACTGGGCGGCGGTGAGGTACTGGCCGTAGTTCGCGCTCGCCGGGTCGCTGAGCCGGTCGATCAGCCGGGTCAGCCCGGCCTGGTCACGGTTTCGCAGGTAGACCGTGACCGGGACGGAGTCGTCGGCGTCGGGGGTGCCGGTGACCGAGGCTCCGGTCAGGGCGGGCTGGGCGTTGTCGACCGGCACCCGGGGCGGGCCGGCGGCGAGCGCCGGCGCGGCCCCGAGGCCGACCAGGGTGAGGGTGGCTGCGGCCAGTACGGCAACGGCCCGACCGGGTTGACCCGGTCGACCGGATGATGAACGCACGCGCGGTGTCCTTCCGCCGGAAAGCTGAAGAATGGGACATTGCGTACAGCGTCATCATCAGGCCACAGGTTGGTTGCCTACCGCAACACTTGGCCGGGGCTTTCTAGACGGCCTGCTCGGCCACGTGCCCGCCGGCCAGGATCGGAGGCTGCGTCGACCACGGGAAGTTGATCCAGCGGTCGGTCTCCTTCCAGGAGTAGTCGGGCTGCACGATGGTGCGGGGCTTGGTGTAGAGCACGGCCGAGCGCACCTCGTCGGGGTGGTGGCCGCGCAGCAGGTCGAGCACCAGGTCGAGGGTGCGGCCGGAGTCGGCCACGTCGTCCACCACGAGCAGCCGCTTGCCCACGATGGCGGCGGTGTCGAGCAGGGG
Organism: Kineosporia corallincola; assembly: GCF_018499875.1. GTDB lineage: Bacteria > Actinomycetota > Actinomycetes > Actinomycetales > Kineosporiaceae > Kineosporia > Kineosporia corallincola. The sequence goes on from NZ_JAHBAY010000012.1 coordinate 193,414, forward strand.
CTCCAGCAGCACCGGGTCGGGCAGGGTCTCCTCGATGTCGCTGTAGAACTCGACGTTCAGGGTGCCGGCCGCCTTCACCCCGAGGGCGTACGAGATCGCCCCCGCCGGCAACAGGCCGCCTCGGGCCACCGCGATGACCATGTCGGGCTGGAATCCGCTGTCGGCGACTGCCTGGGCCAGATCACGACTGGCCTCGCCGAACAGGTCCCAGGTGAGGATCTCGCGTTCCGGGCTGCTCATCCCGACAATCTACTGGCTGCGGGCCGTCACCAGGTGGGGGCCTCGGCCGGGGCGAGGTCGGGGTCGTCGGTGCGGAAGGTGCGGACCGGGCCCGGGCCGGTGTGCGGCCCTTCGAACCGGACCGTGACCCGGCCCAGCCCGGCGCCCTGTACCCAGCCCGGCCCGCGTTCGGCGTGCTGCACGTCCTGACCCGGGCGCCAGTCGTGCGGGGTGCCGGGGGCGGTGCCGTCGGTGTCGCGCAGCTCGGCGGTCCAGCCGAAGCCGGTGGCGGTGTCGTCGGGTGTCTGGCCGGCGGTCCGGTCGGTGGTCTGGTCGGGTAGTCGCTCGTCGGGGTCGTCGCCGAGTTCGGCGAGAAGGTCGGACAGCAGGTCGGTCTGGGCGAAGTCGGTGAGGCCGGCCACGCCGACGCCGAGCAGCCGGATGCCGTCGCTGACCTCGACCGCGTCGAGGAGCTGGCGGATGCAGGACATGATCTTGTTCAGCGAGTCGGTGGGCTGGTCGAGGGTGAACGACCGGGTGATGGTGCTGAAGTCGTAGCTGCGCACCTTGATCGTGATGGTGCGGGCGCACAGGCCGTCCTTGGTGATCCGGCCGACCACCCGGCCGGCCATCCGGCGGGCGTGGTCCATCAGCTCGCGCCGGTCGGTGAGGTCGCTGGCGAAGGTCTCCTCGGCCGACACCGACTTGGCGTCGCGCTCGGGCTCCAGCTCGCGGTTGTCGATGCCCAGCGAGTGCTGGTGCACGGCGGTGCCGTGGGACTGGCCGAGGATGCCGACGATCTCGCGCTCGGTGGCCGCCGCCACCTCGCCGACGGTGTGCATGCCGTATTTGTGCAGGCGTTCCTGGGTGGCCGGCCCGATGCCGGGCAGCCGGCGCACCGGCAGCGGGGCCAGCACCTCGCGCTCGGTGCCGGGGGCGACCACGGTGAGACCGTCGGGCTTGTTCAGGTCGGAACCGATCTTGGCGACCAGCTTGCTGGTGCCGACACCGATGGACGCGGTGAGCCCGGTGGTCTCGTGGATGCGGTGGCGGACCTGCTCGGCCAGCTCGGTGACGGCGGGCACGTCGATGCCGGGCCGGGTGGGCGTGAGATCGACGTAGGCCTCGTCGACCGACATCTGCTCGATCACCGGTGACACCTCGGCCAGCAGGCCCATGACCACCCGGGACGCGGCCCGGTAGGCCTGGAAGCGGGGTGTGAGATAGGCGGCATTGGGGCAGCGACGGCGGGCCTCGACGATCGACATGGCCGAGCCCACGCCGAACCGCCGGGCCTCGTAGGAGGCCGTGGCCACCACCCCGCGGCGACCGGTACCGCCCACGATGACCGGTTTACCCCGCAGCGAGGGCTTGTGCAGCTGCTCGACCGCGGAGAAGAACGCGTCGAGATCCAGGTGCAGGATCACCGGGCGGGTTCTCATGGTTCCTGTTCTACCGGGCGGGTACGACAATCTCGGCCCGTCCGCCCGGATAGAGTTTGACGCATGTCAGGCTCGGACATTCCGGACCTCTCCCCCGAGGGCTCCCCCAGGCGTCTCGTCATGCTGGTGGGTGTCGACGGGTCGGAGAGCTCGCTGCGTGCCCGCGCCTACGCCGTGGGCCTGGCCCGGCGTTCCGAGGCCTATCTGATCATGGTCTACGTGCGGCAGCTCAGCACCATGACGGCGTTCGCCCCCGGGCCGGGCACGGCCGCGATCGAGGAGGCCGGCGACGAGGTGGCGGCCGAGTTGCGCCGCGAGATGACGCTGCTGGCCGAGGAGCCCGGGCCGCCGCTCGACGCCGAGCTGATCGAGTGCACCGGCAGCCCGTTCCAGGCCCTCAACCAGATCGCCGCCGAGCGCCGCGCCGACGCCATCATCGTCGGCGCCTCCAAGCAGGCCGGGCACCGGTTCGTCGGGTCACTGGCCGTGCACCTGGTGCGCAACGCCGCCTGCCCGGTCACCGTCGTTCCCTGAAACCCGGCGGCACCACGAGGTCCGCCGGGCTCAGATCGGCCACCGACGCCACTCCCAGCCCGGTTAGCGCCGAGTCGATGCCGCCACGCAGGACGTCGAGCACGTTCTCCACCCCGGCCTGCCCGTTCGCGGCCAGCCCCCAGAGCGGGGCGCGCCCGATCATCACCGCGCGGGCGCCCAGCGCCAGCGCCTTGACCACGTCGGACCCCCGGCGCACCCCGCCGTCCATGAGCACCTCGACCTGGTCACCGACGGCGTCGGCGACGGCGGGCAGGCTGCGGACCGCGGCGCGCTCGGTGTCCAGGTTGTTGCCGCCGTGGTTGGACACCGAGATCGCGGTGGCCCCGTGGTCGACGGCGCGCAGGGCGTCGTCCACCCGGGTGATTCCCTTGATCATGAACGGCCCGTCCCACCGCTCGCGCAGCCAGCCCACGTCGTCCCAGCTCGGTGGCGGGGTGTTCTTCCAGGTGCCGTAGGCCTCGAAGAAGGTCGGCACGGGCCGGCCCGGTTCGGCCAGGTTCGGCACCGTCAGGGTGGGCAGCCGGCCCGCCCGCACCCAGTCCAGCAGCCAGGCCGGGCGGGTGATCACGGCGGGCGCGAACCGCACGGCGGTGGCAAGGTCGAGACGCAGCGGGACCCGCGGCGAGCCCCAGTCACGCCCTTCGGAGAACGACCAGTTCAGTGTGAGGATCAGGCCCGCCGCACCGGCCGCGCGAGCCCGGTCCAGGCCGGCCAGCACGTGCTCGCGTGACCCGGTCCAGCTGGTCTGGAAGAAGGTGACGGGATTGGCGCCGACGACCTCCTCGATCGGCCTGCTCGCGAACGAGCTCAGGCACATCGCGGTGCCGCGGGCCGCGGCGGCCCGGGCCACCGCCACCTCGCCCTCGGGGTGCACCGCCTGCACACCGGTCGGGGAGATCAGCACCGGCAGCGCCAGGTTTTGGCCCATCACCCGGACCCCGAGCCGCCGCTCGCGCGGCAGGTCGGCCACGTGCGGGGCGAAACCGATTTCACCGAAGGCGTTCTCGTTGTCGCTGGGGGTGAGGCCGCGCTCGGAGCCGGCCACGAGCGCCTTGAACACCGGCTCCGGCAGGCGCTTCTCCGCCCGGCGGCGCGCCTGCGCGACGCTCTCGAACCACGGGTTGCGCGCCCAGGGACGGAACGGGCCCATGACGGGTCACCTTCTTCCTCGCGAAGCGTGCGGGATCACACGCGGCCGGCTGCCCGCCGGTCCCCCGCACCCCTACCACGCGCACTATATTGACACTACGTGCCAATATAGATCCCCAGGTCGGCGGAAGGTCCCGGTCGAGCGGGACCGGCGGTTCCGCCAGACCTCTCGAAGAGGAGAGAACACACGTATGGCCAACCCCTGGTTCGAGACGGTCGCCGAGGCGCAGCGACGGGCGAAGAAGCGGCTGCCGAAGTCGGTCTACATGGCCCTCGTGGCCGGCTCCGAGCGCGGCCTGACCGTCGACGACAACCTGAACGCCTTCGGTGAGCTGGGTTTCGCCCCGCACGTCGCCGGGCTGTCGCAGACCCGCGAGCTGAGCACCTCGGTGATGGGCCAGGACCTGGCGCTGCCGGTGATGATCTCGCCCACCGGTGTGCAGGCGGTGCACCCCGAGGGCGAGGTGGCGGTGGCCCGGGCCGCCGCCAACCGCGGCATCACCATGGGCCTGAGCTCGTTCGCGAGCCGCTCGATCGAGGACGTCGCGGCCGTCAACGACAGGACCTTCTTCCAGATGTACTGGGTGGGCACCCGTGAGGTCCTGGTGCAGCGCATGGAGCGCGCCCGGGCCGCCGGGGCCAAGGGCCTGATCATGACCACCGACTGGTCGTTCTCGATGGGCCGCGACTGGGGCTCCCCGGAGATCCCGTCGAAGATCGACCTGAAGACGGCGATCAGATTCGCCCCGGAGGTGCTGCGCCGGCCGAAGTGGCTGTACGAGTTCGGGAAGACCGGCAGCATCCCCGACCTGACCACGCCGAACCTGGCCCCGCCGGACGGCGGCCCGGCGCCGACCTTCTTCGGCGCCTACGGCGAGTGGTCCGGCACCCCGCTGCCCACCTGGGACGACATCGCCTGGCTGCGCAAGGAGTGGGGCGGGCCGTTCATGCTCAAGGGGGTCATGCGGGTGGACGACGCCCTGCGCGCCCGGGACGCCGGGGTCACGGCGATCTCGGTGTCCAACCACGGCGGCAACAACCTGGACGGCACCCCGGCGCCGATCCGGGCCCTGCCCGCCATCGCCGAGGCGGTCGGCGACGACATCGAGGTGGTGCTCGACGGCGGCATCCGCCGCGGTTCCGACGTGGTCAAGGCGGTCGCCCTGGGCGCCCGCGCGGTGATGATCGGCCGCGCCTACCTGTGGGGCCTCGCGGCCAACGGGCAGGCCGGGGTGGAGAACGTCATCGACATCCTGCGCGGCGGCATCGACTCGGCGGTGCTCGGGCTGGGTCACTCGTCGATCCACGACCTGACCGCCGGCGACCTGATCGTGCCGGAGGGTTTCACCCGCTCGCTCGGTGCCGGGACCGTGAAACCGGCCTGAGCCTCCTCCCCCGAACCGCCCCCGGAAACCGTTGCCCGGCACCGGTTTCCGGGGTCCCTCCAGGCCCGGGCAGCAGTGCGTGAGGACGCCGGTCCGCACGGTGACCGGATCCGGCCGGTTTCATCCCCCCGGCGGTTTCGGACAAACCCGCAACACCCCCTAGGCTTTCGCAGGTGCCTGACTCCCCTGACCGAACACCCCGGCCGTTCCAGGTCGACCTGCGGGGAATCGTCGACCTGCTCAGCCGGAGCATCTACTCCGGGCCGCAGGTGTACCTGCGCGAGCTCCTCCAGAACGGTGTCGACGCGATCACCGCGCGTGGGGCCCTGCCCGGCTCGCCCCCCGGCTCCATCCGGATCACCCCGGCCGCCGGTCAGGACGGCGAACTGGTCTTCACCGACAACGGGGTCGGCCTGACCGCGGCCGAGGTCGGCGAGCTGCTGGCCACGGTCGGCCGCAGCTCCAAGCGCGACGTGCTCGACCTGCCCCGCACCGACCGGCTCGGCCAGTTCGGCATCGGCCTGCTCAGCTGCTTCATGGTCAGCGACGACATCCGGGTGCTGTCCCGGGCGGCCGGCGGCGAGCCCCCGGTGGAGTGGATCGGCAGCGCCGACGGCACCTTCACCGTGCGCGAGCTGGACGACGACGAGGCCCTGCCGGAGATCGGCACCCAGGTGCGGCTGCGGCCCCGGGCCGGCGACGGCGAGCTCACCTCGCCCACCGCCGTGCTCGAGCTGGCCACCCGCTACGGCGCCTACCTGCCGGTGCCGGTGCGGGTCGAGATGCCCGGCGGCGAGCAGACGGTCAGCTCGGAACCGCTCTTCGCGCAGCCGTTCACGGCCCCCTCGCCGGAGCTCATGGCCCTCGGCAAGGAACTGCTCGGCGCCGAGCCGCTCGACGCCGTGCCGCTGCACGTGCCCGGCACCGGCACCCGCGGCACCGCCTTCGTGCTGCCGTTCGCCCCCTCCCCCGGCGCCCGCCAGGCCACCCGGGTGTACCTGCGCGGCATGCTGCTGTCCGAGCGGATCGACGACCTGCTGCCCGAGTGGGCGTTCTTCGCCCGCTGCGTGGTCGACACCACCGGGCTGCGGCCCACCGCCAGCCGCGAGTCGCTGATCCAGGACGACGCGCTGGAGGAGACCCGGGCCGAGCTCGGGTCCGCCCTGCGCCGCTGGGTCGCCACCATGGCCAACCGCGACCCGGTGCGGCTGAGCAGCTTCCTCGGTGTGCACCACCTGGCCCTGCGGGCCCTGGTGCTGCACGACGACGAGCTGGCCGGGTTCATCGTGCCCTGGCTGCCGATCGAGACCAGCAACGGCCAGACCACCTACCGCGAGCTGCTGCGCGGCGGCGCCCCGCTGCGCTTCGCCGAGACCGTGGACGAGTTCCGGCAGATCGCCGCGATCGCCCGGCCGGACAGCCCGGTGATCAACGGCGGCTACGTGTACGACGCCGACATCCTGCGCCGCCTGCCCGACCTGATCCCCGGCACGGTCGTCGAGACCGTCACGATCACCGACGAACTGGCCTCGCTCGACGTGCCGCCGCTGGCCGAGCGCCCGGCCGCGCAGCGTCTCCAGGCCCGGGCCGAGGAGGCCCTGAAAGATCTCGACTGCACGGTCCTCGTGCGGTCGTTCGCTCCCGACACCCTCCCCGCACTGCACATCGCCGACGCCGGGGTCCTGCGCCGGCTCCAGCGGCAGCGGGCCAAGGAGGCCGGGAGCGGCATGTGGGCGTCGATCCTGCAACGCATCGACGACGCCCAGAACCAGCAGGACGCACAGCACCAGCAGAACGGGGAGGGTGAGACCGTCGGCGCCGCCGGTCAGCTCTGCCTGAACTGGCGCAACCGGCTGGTGCGGGCACTCGCCGACAGCGACGACGAGCTGCTGTTGGCGCGTACCGTACGGGTGGTCCACGTGCAGGCCCTGCTGGCTGCACACCGCCCCCTCCGCGCCGTTGAGCGGGCCTCGCTCACCGACGCACTGACCGACATCGTGCACCTGAGTGCCGGGCTGGGCGCAGACCTCGGCGAACTGCCGGACGCCCCCGGGGAGAACTGAGCGAGATGAACACCACCCAGAGCCGGACCGACGGCAAGTCCTCCCGGTCCATCGACACGGACGTCCTGCTGGACCGCGTGGAATGCCTCCTCGTGCTCGAGGAGTTCGGTCTGGCCGGGCAGCTGCTCGACCTGATCGCCACCCGGCGCATGCTGCTGAAGACGACGTTCACCGACGAGCAGACCCGGCGCCTGGCCGCGGCCCGGGCCCGGCGGGACACCCCGCCGGAGTACGACGTGGCCCTCGAGCCGGTGGTCGCCTCCGGCGACGACGCGGACCCGCTGAAGATCGTCGACGAGCAGCTCGCCACCGACGGCTGGAACCGCGGCCAGGCCGCGGCGCTGCTGCGGGCCCGGGCCTGGATCCTGGCCGGCGGCGGGCAGCTCGAAGAGATGCTGCGCACCGCCGAGGAGGCCCTGAAGATCGGCCTCGACCTGGGCGCCCACGGGTTCTGCGTGCAGCTGTCGCGCACCGCCGCGGCGGCCACGCTCGACCTGCACCGCTACCAGGAGGCCGCCGACCTGTACCGGCTGGCCCTGACCGAGGCCGCGGCCGGCGAGCCGATCGTCATCGTCGAGCCGCCCCGCCAGCCGCACGGCGACCTGCTCGGCCTGATCGACTCGCTGCACCTGCTCGGCCAGGCCCGCGGCCGGGCCGGCGACCTGAAGGGCGCCGAGGAGGTCATGCGCGAGGCGCTCCAGCTGGCGTCCACCCCGCCGGCCTCCGAGCACCCGGCCGTCAGCAACGCCCGGGCCGAGGTGCTGCACGCCCTGGCCCTGCTGCTCAGCGGTCAGGGCGCCGAGCGGCTCGACGAGGCACTGGAGTTCGCCGGGGCCTCGGCCGACACCTACTCCGGCATCAGCGCCAAGGTCGAGGCCGGCCGCGCCCTGGCCCTGGCCGCCCGGCTGCTCACCTCCGCCGACCGGCCCGCCGACGCCGTGCCCTACCTGGAGAAGGCAACGGCCGTGCTGGCCGCCGAGCCCGAGCACCTGGTCGGCTGCCTCGACATCCTGGCCGCCACCTACGCCCAGCTCGGCCGCGCCGACGACGCCAAGGCGGCCGAGGAACTGTCCGAGCAGATGCGTGCCCTGGTCGAGGCGGCGACCCCGGCCCAGGACTGAGGTCATGGCCCAGCCCGAGGAGCGCATCCGGCACCTGCTCGGCGAGATCGACGTCACCCCGTTCTGCCCGGCCGAGCGCCTCCTGATCGACGAGGCGCTCGGGCTGGCCGAACAGCACGGCCTGGACCAGCTGGCCTACGCCGCCCGGCTGCGGCTGCTGCCCTCCGCCCACCACACCGGCGACACCGACGCCCAGCTGTCGGCGTTCGCCTGGTGCGTGTCCCGCAACGACGCCGACCCGGTGCGCTACCCCACCCGGATCGGCGAGTACGACCTGCTCTGGTTCCACAAGCACGTCGTCGGCGCCCTGCTCGGCAACCCGATGTTCTCCACCGCCGACGTGGACGCCGCGATCGACGCCATGCAGCAGCGCTACCTGCGCGAGGGCGTCGGGCTGTCCGGGGTGCGGCAGGCCCGGTTCCAGGCCGCCGTCCGGCAGGGACGCCACGACGCCGCCCGCGAGCTGCTGGCCGAGCTGCGGCGCACCCCGCGCGACCGGTACTCGCACTGCGAGACCTGCGGGCGCGCCGAGGAGGCCGAGTTCCACTACCTCACCGGCGACGACGCGGCCGGGCTGCGGCTCGCCGACGAGATCCTCGACCAGGAACTCACCTGCGGCGACGAGCCGGAGAACACGATGGCCCAGGCCCTGCTGCCGCTGCTGCGGGCCGGCCGGGCGGACGAGGCCCGGCAGCTGCACCTGCACGGCTACCGGATGGCCCGCGGCAACCCCGACAACCTCCGGATGATCGCCCAGCACCTGCGGTTCTGCGCCGTCACCGGCAACGAGGCCCGCGGCCTGGAGATCCTCGAACGGCACCTGCCGTGGATCACCCACGACGGCCTGAACGCCCGCGCTCACCTGGACGCGCTGTCGGCCGCCGGGGTGGTGCTGGCCGCGGCCGACCGGGCCGGGGCCGGCGACCAGGTGGTGCGCGCCGCCTCCGACCCGGCGCTGGCCCGCCTGCTCGGCGGGCCCGACCGGACCGACCGGACCTGGACGGTGCGGGGGCTGACCGCCGCCGTGCGGGTCGCGGCCGGGCGGCTGGCCACCGCGTTCGACCTGCGCGACGGCAACGACCGGCACCACCGCCGGCTGCTGGAGGACGTGGCGCTGCCGGACACCCCCTACGACGTCCCCCTGGCCACCCGTCCCGCCACCCGCCCGGCCGTGCTGGCGGCACCCGGCAACGAGGGCGAGCTGCGGGGGCAGGTCGCCGGGCTGATCGCCGAGGCGGAGATGCTGATGTCCGGTGAGCCCGCCCTGGCGCTGAGCGCCGCCGACGACGCGCTGCGGGCCGGGTTGCGGCTCGGCGACCGGGCCGTCGCGGTCGCCACCGCGCGCCTGGCCGCGCTGGCCGCCACCCGGCTGGGCGAGGACGACGCGGCCGTGCAGTACTGCCGCACCGCCGTGCAGGAGGCCACGGCCGGTGAGCTGCCCACCGAACCGGCGATCCGGCTGGAGCTGGGCGCCGCGCTGTGCCGCGCCGGCGAACCCGACGAGGGCTCGCTGGAGTTCGAGGCAGCGATCCGCCGGCTGCGGGCCCTGCACGCCGGGCCGGCCGAACTGGCCGAGGCGCACTTCATGCTCGGCCAGGCCCTGGCCGCCGGCACCGACGACCCGGACGACGACAGCGCCCGCGACAGCTACCGCGACGCCGTCGCCCTGGCCTCCTCCGCCCAGGACTGGCCCGCCACCACCCGCTACGCGCTGGCCCTCGGCGACCTGCTGTTCGCCCGCCGTGACCCACAGGCCCTGACCGTGCTGGCCGGGGCCGTGGACTCGGCCCGGCAGGTCTCCGACAGCCCGCTCACCCTGCTGCGCGCCATGCACCTGCTCGGCCAGGCGATGGCCCAGACCGGCAAGACCGAGATGGCCGAGACGGTGCTGCGCGAGGCCCTCGACCGGGCCGCCGACCCACTCGCCGCCACCGACCCGGCCGTGCTCTACGAGCACGCCGACGTGCTCGACTCGCTGGCCCGCACGATCGGCGACACCGACCTGTTCGGGGAGCGGCTCGACGAGGCCGTCACGCTGGCCCGGCACTCGGCCGGCACGTTCCGCGCCGTCGGCGCCGACGCCGAGGCCGGCCGGTCCCTGGTGCTGGCCGCGCAACTGCTCGACCGGGCCGACCGCACCGGCGAGGCGCTGCCCCTGCTGGTCGAGGCGGAACCGCTGCTGGCCGGCCGGCCCCGGCTGCTGCTGGAGTGCCTGACCGGCCTGACCCAGGCCTACGAGCGGCTGGGCCGCACGCTCGACGCCCGGGCCGCCACCGGGCGCGCCGACCGGCTGCGCCGGCAGCACCTGGCCGGGCCGGTGCCGTTCGCACCGTCCGCCGGGGACCACACCGAGGACCCCGACGTCCTCGGCTGATGATTACCTAGACGCGTCACGACGGACCAAACAGGGAGCAACACAGCGATGGACAGCGCCGGCAACCGGATCGAGCAGCTCTTCGAGCAGATCGACGCCACGCCGTTCGGCCCGGCCGAGCGCGCGCTGATCGACGAGGCGATCTCACTGGCCGACGAGAACGGCCTGGACGAGCTGGGCTACGCCGCCCGGCTGCGCCTGCTGCCCTCGGCCAGCATGCTCGGCGACACCGACGCCCAGCTGTCCGCGTTCGCCTGGTGCGTCGGCCGCAACGCCGCCGACCCGGACCGGTTCCCGCTCCAGGTGGGCGGTTTCGACCTGCTCTGGTATCACAAGCACGTGGTCAGCTCGCTGATGGGCAGCCCGCTGTTCTCGCTGGCCGACGTCGACGCGGCGATCGAGGCCATGCAGCAGCAGTACGTGAAGGAGGGCGTCGGGGTGTCCGGCGTGCTCCAGGCCCGGTTCCAGGCCTCCGTCGGCCAGGGCCGCCTGGACCAGGCCGGGGTCTGGCTGGGCGAGCTCAAGCGCACCCCCCGCGACGACTACTCGCACTGCGAGACCTGCGTGCGCGCCGAGGAGGCCGAGTACCACTACACGATCGGCAAGGACGCCGACGGGCTGGCGCTCGCCGACGAGATCCTCGGCCAGGGTATGACCTGCGGCGACGAGCCGGAGAACACGATCGCCCAGGCCCTGCTGCCGCTGCTGCGCGCCGGCCGCCTGGACGAGGCCCGGCAGCTGCACCTGCGCGGCTACCGGATGGCCCGCGGCAACGCCGACCACCTGCCGATGATCGCCCAGCACCTGCGGTTCTGCGCGGTCACCGGCAACGCCGGGCGCGGCCTGGAGATCCTGGAACGGCACCTGAACTGGCTGGTGCACGACGGGCTGAACGCCGAGGCGCACTTCGGCGCGCTGTCCGCGGCCGCGGTGCTGCTGGGCGCCGCCGAGCGGGCCGGGGCCGGCGCGCAGACCGTCACCGCCGCGTCCGACCCCCGGCTGCGCCCGGTGCTCGGCGAGCGCGACGAGCCGTGGACCGTGAGTGCCCTGCGGGTGGCGGCCCGGCGGGCCGCGGCCGACCTGGGCGCCCGGTTCGACGAGCGCAACGGCAACTCGTTCTACGCCTCCCGGCTGGCCGCCGACGACGCGCTCGCCGAGGTGTCGTTCGACCTGCCGATCGGCGCCACCCGGGTGAGCGGCGACAGTGTGCCCGCGCCGTTGCCCGACGACCTGGACGGCCGGATGACGCTGGCCGCCGACCTGCTGGCGATGGACGAGCGCGGGCAGGCGCGGCAGGTGGTCGCGGCGATCGAGGCGCTCGGTGAGGCGCCCGGCGGGGAGCCGCTGACCGCGGCGCAGATCGCCGGGATCGCCGGGCTGAAGGCCCGGCTGGAGGCGGCCGGGGAGAGCGACGAGGCACTCGCGGCGATCTTCGAGGCGGCCGCGCAGGACGGCCTGGACGCGGCGCTGGCGATGACCGAGACCGCGCTCGCCGACCCGGAACTGGAGCAGGGCCGGGGGCGCGGGCGGCGGGCGGCGCTGCTGCGCACCCGGGCCCAGCTGCTCGGCGCGGACGACGAGTTCGACGCCGGTCTGGCCGCCGCCGACGCCAGCCTGGCGATCGGGTTGCGGCTGGGGGCTCGGGAGTGGGCGTCCACCACGGCCGTGCTGGGAGCGCACCTGGCGCAGGACGCGGGCAAGGCGGACCTGGCGATCGAGCGCTGGCGGATCGCGATCCGGGAGGCCGCGATGGCCGAGCTGCCGCAGGAGCTGAGCGCCCGGCTGGAGCTGGGCTCGCTGCTGGCCGCGCTGGGCCGGGCCGAGGAGGGGGTGGAGGAGGCCCGCGAGGTGCTGCGCCGCCAGACCGCCTCCGGCGCCCCGGGTTCCGAGCGGGCCGAGACGCTGCGCCGGATCGGGCAGGGCTACGTGGCGATGCAGGAGTACCAGGACGCGCTGTCGGCCTACCGGGACGCGGTCGCGCTGGCCTCGCAGGCGCAGGACTGGCTGCTGGCCACCCGCTCGGCGCTGGCGCTGGGCGAGCTGATGACCGACGCCGGTGACCCGGACGGGATCGCGGTGCTGGCCGGGGCGGTCGAGTCGGCCCGGCAGCTGCGGGCCACGGACGACGACGACCCGATGTGGCTGATCCGGTCGATGCACCTGCACGGGCGGGCGCTGAGTCTGGCCGACGAGGACGAGCAGGCCGCCGTGGTGCTGCGGGAAGCCATCGAGGAGGCCGCGGTGGCGGCCGGGAACGAGCACCCGGCAGCCGCTTTCGAGCACGCCGACCTGCTGGACTCGCTGGCCCGGGCGCTCGGCGCGGACCATCCGGAGGAGGCGGTCCGGGCGGCGCAGGAGTCGGCGGCCGAGTTCGCGCGCATCGACGAGACGGTGCCGGCCGGGCGGGCGCTGATGCTGGCCGCCGGGGTGCACCACGCCACCGACCGGCCCGAGGCCGCGATCCCGTTGATGGAGCAGGCCATCGAGGTGCTGGCCGACCACCCGGAGGTGCTCGGCCAGGTGCTGAACGCCGCCGGTGAGGTGTACGAGAAGCTGGGCCGTCACCACGAGGCCAAGCAGGTGCGCGACCGGGCGCAGGCGCTGGGCTAGGGGTTTTTCGTCACCGAGCCGAGCAGCCGCCACTTCCATGAGGGCCGCACCGCGCGCAGGCTGCGGGCCCGCAGGCCGCCGGCCCAGACCCCGGCGCCGTAGGCCGCGTCGTCCATCAGCACGGCGGCGCTCCAGCGCACCGGGTCGATGCCGGGCCGCACCCGCAGCCACTCGCGCAGCGGTGAGGCGGTCAGCAGGGCGAGCACGGCCAGGGCCCGGCCGGGGCGCCGGCGGCCGGGGACCGCGGCCGCGGCGAGGGCCAGCGGGAGGGCGAACTGCGAGGTCCAGCGGCCGGTGCCGAAGAACGTCTCGCGCACGCCGATCGCCAGCGGGCGCAGCAGGTCGTCGCCCTGGGCGCCGGCCTTGCGCAGGGCGGCCCGGGCGTCGGCGTAGCCGGCGGCGAAGGTGGCGGCGGCCAGCAGCGGGCGCCGGGCCAGCAGCGCCGCGACCGTGGAGGCGGGCGCGGCGACCAGCACCAGCGGCGCCACCTTGCCGGGGTGCCGTTCCTCCAGCAGCGCGGCCGACGTGCCGTAGGCGAAGCGGCGGCGCAGCAGGGCCGGCCAGCCGGCTGGTTCCTCGTGGCCGATCTCGACGGTCGGGTCGTAGCGCACCCGCCAGCCCGCCCGCAGCAGCCGCCAGACCAGGTCGACGTCTTCGCCGTAGCGCAGGTCCTCGTCGAAACCGGCCGGTCCGGAAAGGTCTCCGAGGGCCCGGCGGCGCAGGATGAGCGCGGCGGTGGGCAGGTAGGAGACCCGGCTCAGCGGGGCCACCCGGGCCGGCAGACCGCCCAGGTCGAGCACCGGCCGGGCCTGGGAGAAGCGCCCGGCGAACGTGCCGGTGTCGGTACCGCCGGCCACGATCCGGGGGGCCACGGCGGCCAGCAGTGGGTCGTCGAAATGTCCCACCAGGTCGTCGATCCAGCCCGGTGGGGGCAGGCAGTCGCTGTCCAGGAACGCGACCAGCGGGGTGGTGACCGAGCGCAGGGCCAGGTTGCGGGCCGGGCCCGGGCCGCCGTTGACGCCGCGGGCCACCAGCCGGGCGCCGTGCCGCGCCGCGACCGCCGCCACCTGCGCCGGGTCGAGGGACGCGTCGTCCACGACCACCACCTCGGCCACCGACCTCTGCCCGGCCGGGGTCAGGCCGGTCAGGCAGCGGTCGAGCTCGGCGGCCCGGTCGCGCACCGGGACGACCACGGTGACCACGCCGTGCCGGGACGGCCGGCCCTCGTCGTCCTCAGGCAGTCCCTGACGACCGGGATGCACCAGGCCGGCGTCGGAGAACCGGCGGGCCAGGGCCGCGGCCGCCGGGGTGCGCACCACGCCGGAGCGCAGCTGCGAGAACGCTTCCTGCCCGGCCGGATTGAGGCGGAACAGGCGGGCGGGCGATCCACCGAACACGGTTCCGTCGGGTCTGATCACGGTCTCCGGGTCGAGCTCGACCGGCATGCCCACCGGGAGCCCTTCGGCCCGTTCGTTCCCCGTCGTCGTCACCGTGCCACCTTAGGCGAGCGGTCAGCCGGAGCCGAGCCTGCCGTACGGCGGGTCCCAGGCCAGCACCTGGGTGTGCAGGCCGTCGACGAACCGCTGCACCAGCCGGGCGCCCTCCTCGGCCCCGGCCCCCTCCGGGTCGCCGAGCACCCCGTTCGGGCTGACCGCGCGCACCCCGGAGGCCCGCAGCTCGTCGATGAGTTCCCGCACCGGCGTGGTGTTGCCGCGCTCGGCGAGCTCCAGGCGCACGCGCTCGGGGTGCAGCGCGAGCTGGAGCGAGGTCTCGGTCCGGCCCGCGTGCGCGTCGCCGTCCCAGGTCGCCATCCACAGCAGCACGTCACGGGACTCGGCGCGCAGGCGGCGCACCGCCCGCACCGCCGGCACCGCGTTGCCGCCGTGGCCGTTCACGAAGATCTGCCGCCGGTAGGTCTCCCCCGCCGAGCGGCCCAGCTCCAGCAGCATCAGCTCCAGCGCCTCCTGCCCGATCGACAGGGTGCCCGGGAACCCGGCGTGCTCGCCGCTGGAGCCGTAGCCGATCGCCGGGGCGACCGCGACCTGCGGCATCCGCTCGGCCAGGCCGCGGGCCACGGCCACCGCGACGTCACTGTCGGTGCCCAGCGGCAGGTGCGCGCCGTGCTGCTCGGTGGAGCCGACGGGGATCGCGACGATCCCGTCCGCCGCGGCGTGCGCGGCGATCTGCGGGCTGGTCATCGCGGCCAGGTCAAGGTAAGCCACCGGACGACCTTACGCCGCGTGATCTTCCGGTCCTCCAGCGGGTTGCTCAGGACCGGAAGATGTCCGACAGCGCAGGCGCCACCTGCCGGTGGTCGCGGATCGGGAACATCCGTCCCCGCCCGGCCGCCGCCATCTCCCGGGCCAGTTCCTCGTCCTTCTCGCCCGAGGCGTCGAGCAGCACGTCCAGCCGCGGCAGCAGCGCCGCCGGGCCGCGCGGGTCCGGCCCGGCGTTGTGCACGCAGTCCGACAGCAGCAGCACCCGGGCCTCCGGGTTGGGACGACGGGAGAGCTCGGCCGCCGCCAGCTGGAGCGGGAACCCGACGTTGGTCAGGCCCCGGGCCGGCAGCTTCAGCAGGTCGTCCAGCAGGCTCTGCGCCCGGAACGGCCGGCCCATCGGCAGCAGGATCGAGCAGTCCGACCAGAACGCGATCACGCCCACGTCGTCGGCCGCCAGCTCGCCGGCCAGCGCCCCGACCGTGGCCGCGGCCGTGCGGATCCGCTCGCCCCGCATCGACCCGGACACGTCGACCACCAGCTCCACGGACCGCCGGCGCCGCACCCGCTCGCGCACCACGATGTCGTCGTCGTCCGGAAACGGCTTCTCCGCCAGCACTTCCAGCGTGCGGTCCAGGTCGATGTCGTCGGCACCCTCCCGGTAGCGCACGCTGACCAGCTCGCCCGCGCCGCGCCGGGCACCCCGCCCGCGCGGCGGGCGGTGCAGCGACAGCCGCGCGGCGATGAGCCGCGCCCGGGCCCTCACGTCGTCCTCAGCCGGATCGCCGTCACCCACGTCCAGTGGGACGGTGGCACCGGCGTCGTCGGTCTGCCCCGGACCGCCCGAGCCCCGCACCGAGGCCTTCGCCGCGGCCCCGGTGCCCCGCCCCAGGGCGGTCAGCACCGGGCCGCCGTCGCTGTCCGAGATGCTGAACACCATCGGCTCGGCCCGCAGGTTTTTGGGTTTACGGCGCAGAGGACGCCCGTTGCGGCCCCGGCGGCCGGGTTTCGTGACCGGCGAGTCGGCCTCGGCCTCTCTTCAACCCGGCTGGGCGGACGCCGGGCTCAGCACGAACCGGTCCTCCCAGATCTCGCGGATCACCCGTTCCGGGGTGGTGTCGGCCACCTCGTCCAGGTGCACCCGTCCCGACAGCGACACCGTCATCGCGTCGAGAACCAGCTGCGGATAAGCACTTTCCGGGTCGAGCCGGTCGCTGGAGTCGGCCGCCTCGGACACCCCGCGGATCGCCGCCAGCTGGTTCGCCACCAGCACCACGTCGATCGCGCCGCGCACGCTGCTGCCCTGCCGCAGGTGCGGGTGCCGGCGGGTGGCCCGGTTCACCCAGACCGCGTCGCGCACCAGCAGATCGCCCAGCTTGCCACCGTTCTCGGTGCGCAGGCCGACGATCCCGATCTCCGCGGACTCGTCCTGGTAGTCCACCGACAGACGGCACAGCCGGTCGGTGATCGACGTGGAGAGCCGGGTGGTGCCGACATTGTCGTAGGGGTTCATCGAGGCGATCAGCCGGAACGTCGGCGAGGCCTGCACCTGACCCGCCCGGGGCACCGCGATCCGCCGCTCGGCGAGCGCCGCCAGCAGCGTGTTCAGGGTGTCGTCGGGGGCCCGGTTGAACTCCTCCAGGTAGAGGAACCCACCCTGGCGCATCGCCTCCAGCAGCGGGCCGGGCACGAAATTGGCTTCGGAGTAGTCCTCTTTCAGCACCCGCGCCGGGTTGTGGTGGCCGACCAGCTTCGCCGGGGTCAGGTCGGCGTTGCCCTCGACGTAGAACAGCGGGATGCCCCACTCGTCGGCGATCGCGCGCAGCAGGGTGGTCTTGCCGGTGCCCGGGGGGCCCTCCAGCACCAGGTCCCGGCCGGCGGCCACGGCGGACAGGACCAGTTCGAGCTCGTGCTCGCGGCCGACCAGGTGGGTCGCGACCCGGTTGCGGGTCAGTGCCACGTCAGGAGGTGTGGAGGTCACGTGTGGTTGTCCTCAATGCCAGAGTTTGCGTGGGGGCACCATTGGATCAGAACAACGGTGGACGCCGTGGGCGGGCCCCCCGGGTCAGAGCTGGGTGGCGCCGGCGTCCACGGTCATCGCCAGGGCGGTCACGTACCGGGACTCGTCACTGGCCAGGAACAGCACGGCGTTCGACTGGTCCTCGGGCTGGGTGGCGGTGACGGGGTACATGTTGCCGAGCATCACCCCCGGCCCCGGATTGGCCTCCAGCGCCGGGCCGAAGGCGCCGCCCATCGCGCCCATCGGGTCTCGACGCCGGTCGGGTGCAGGCTGTTGACGCGGATGTGGTGCTGCGCGAGCTCGGCGGCGAAGGTGCGGGCCAGGCCGGTGACGGCGTGCTTGCCGGCCACGTACGGGGTGAGGAAGGGCAGACCGACCAGGTCGGCGACCGAGCTGGTCAGGGCGATCGAGCCGCCTCCGCCCCGGATCAGGTGCGGCGCCGTGGCCCGGACCGTGTTCCAGGTGCCGGTGATGTTCATGTCGAGACGCGCGGCACCCCGGGAGGGGTGCCGCGCGTCGTGCCGGTTCAGGCCCGCGAACCGGTCTCCAGGCCGGCCGTGGGACTGAAACCGGCGAGCGGGTTCTCGTCGCACCCGCGGGCCGGTGGGGCGGAGACCACCCCGATGGCCGGGCGCACGCCGAGAGTCAGCGCGACCGGCTTCTTCTTGTTCTTCTGGCTGCGCAGCGGGTTCTTGTGCGAGTGGTCGCCGCTCGGCTTCGGGGTGACCCCGTCCACCGCTTCCAGCAGCGATTCACCGTAGCCGCGAACGCATTCCGGGTCGGGGCCGTCGAGCGGCAGGCCGGTGAAGAACTTGGCCGCCATGCAGCCGCCCCGGCAGGAGTCGAAGAACTGGCAGGACGAGCACGCCCCGCCGCTCTGCGGCTGCCGCAGTTCCTGGAAGAGCTCCGAGGTCTGCCAGACGCCCTTGAAACCTCCCTGGTCGCGCACGTTCCCGGCGAGGAACTCGTCGTGGATCGCGAACGGGCAGGCGTACACGTCGCCGACCGGGTCGATCAGGCAGACCACCCGGCCCGCGCCACACAGGTTCAGGCCGGGCAGGGAGTCACCGAAAGCCGCCAGGTGGAAGAAGGAGTCGCCGGTGAGGACCTCCTCGCCGTTGGCGACCAGCCAGTCGTACAGCTGCTTCTGCTGGGGGGCGAGCAGGTGCAGCTCGTCCCAGACGTCGGCGCCGCGGCCCGAGGGACGCAGCCGGGTCAGGCGCAGCTGGGCTCCGTACCGGTCGGCGATCGCCTTGAACTCGTCGAGCTGGCCGACGTTCTGGCGGGTGACCACGACCGACAGCTTGAAGCCGGTGAAACCGGCGTCCTTCATGTTCTGCATGGCCCGCATGGCGGTGTCGTAACTGCCTGCGCCACGCACGTAGTCGTTGACCTCGGCGGTCGCGCCGTCGAGCGAGATCTGTACGTCCACGTAGTCGGACTTCGCCAGTCGTTCGGCGACCTCCCGGTTGATGCGCACACCGTTGGTCGAGAACTTCACGCCCACATGGTGTTCCGTGGCGTAGTCGACCAGGTGCCAGAAGTCCGGTCGCACGGTCGGCTCGCCGCCGCCGATGTTGACGTAGAAGACCTGCATCCGCTCCAGCTCGTCGATGACGGCTTCGGCCTCGGCGGTGGTCAGCTCGCGCGGGTCACGCCGTCCGGAACTCGAAAGGCAGTGCACACAGGCGAGATTGCAGGCGTAGGTGAGTTCCCAGGTCAGGCAGATCGGCGCGTCCAGCCCGAGGGCGAACTTGTCGACGAGCCGGCCCGGGGAGGGGGTCGGGGGCTTACTGGGTTTCTGGGTGAGACCGGCCGGGGTGGCGGGTTCGAGCACAGCTGTCATGCAGGCTCCTCCGTGGACGGCGTCGTCCGGCGGCGGATCAGATCCCCCGCGGCGAGCGACCCGAGCGCCCGGGCGAGCACCGGGAGCTGGGAAGGGTCGACCCCCGCGCCCAGACACGCGGTGCGCGCGTCCGGGGCGGTGGCCAGACCATTGACGACGTCCAGTAGTTGACGGGTCTTCAGGAACGACAGGCGCCGGTTCCCGAAGTGGTACATCAGGGCTCCGAACGGTTCGGGCCGCACGGACACGCTGGGGTGCAGCTCCCATGCGGCGCCGAGGTCGAAGTCCCCCACCGGTGCCCTGGGTGGCACCGACATCCGGTTCGTCTGCGTCGTCACGGCCTCGCGCCGATCAGTAGACGCCGCACATCCCGTCGATGGAGACCTCTTCGACCAGCAGTTCCTCGACGGCGTCGGTGCCTGCGGTCTCGACGGCGTCCTGGGGAGCGTTCGTGTTGTCCATCGAAACAACCTCTCTTCCACGGTGAACAGCGTTGCGGGGAGTTTATGACACTCCGTGTCGTAAGCGTCAAGAGTGGTCATCGGCACGTCGCCGGACGGAACTGATCGGCCGATGAGGGGTGAACGGCGAGTACCGGCCGGGAATCTCCGGCGGTGCCGGACGTGAGCACACCGGTGGTTGAATGACCCCGGCATGCCGGTCCGGCGTGCCCGGACCAGGGAAGGGCTCGGCGATGACGGCGGGGTCAGCAGAACCGGCGACCCCGGGAGCCCGGGGCGGGCGCAAGGCCGCCCCGCGCGGCGAGAACCGCAGCGGACGGCCCCGCGCGACCAGCCGGCGCACGCTGGAGCGCATCGCCCTGGAGCTGTTCTCCGAGCAGGGCTTCGAGGCCACCACGGTGGAGCAGATCGCCGACCGGGCCGGGGTCAGCCGCCGCACCTTCTTCCGCTACTTCGACACCAAGGCCGACGTGCTCTGGTCGGAGTTCGACGCCGAGGTGGAGACGCTGCACGAGCTGCTCGCCCAGGCCCCGGCCGACCAGCCGCTCACCGAGGCGATCCGGCAGGCCGTGCTGACCGCCAACCACTACGGGGTGGACGACATCGCCGGCCTGCACACCCGGATGTCGGTGGTGGCCCACGTCCCGGCCCTGAACGCCGCCTCCACCGCGCACTACGACAACTGGGCCGGTGCCCTGGCCGAGTTCGCCGCGCGCCGCCTGGGCCTGCGCCCCGACGACCTGATCCCCCAGGCGATCGGGTTCAGCGCCCTGGGGGTCTGCCGGGCCGCGTTCGACCAGTGGGTGGCCCGGCGCGACGGCGACCTGATCAGCTACCTCGACATCGCGCTCAGCGCCTGGAAGACCGGGTTCAGCGGGTTCGAGGAGCGATAGGAACCAGCACCGCACCCTCACAGGCCGGCCAGATCCGGCGATGAGCGCGCGTCCAGGATCCGGTTCTTAACTGTGCCAGGCGCCGGGATGTACTCATGCATACGGCGCGACACCCAATCCATACGGTGGGTGACCAGATCCACGCGGAGGGTGAAATCCGGCGTGCGTTTCGCCGGAACCGTCGTAAGTTGACCCAAAATCAGAGTCAAGAGAGGTGTAACGCTTCCACTGCCCACAGCGATGGAAGCGGGCGACGGTCCCCTCTGCATGCAGCGCGAAGGGTTCATTCATGTCACTGGCCATGCCCTATCCGGCTCGACGACGCGCCACAGCCAAGAATCAGTCCAGCACCTCGCCGGCCGGCGTTCCGGCCACCCTCCCGGACGGCGGTTCCACCGGCGCCCTGCCCGCCGACCTGTCCGTCGAACTGCCCACCGAACAGGTCTGGCACGTCGGCCTGTCGCTGCCCGGGATGTTCCCGTTCCGGGAGGCCAGCTGCGCGTGCACCAAGGCGGCCTGCGGCCTGGTCGTCCCCGACCCGTCCGTGGACTGTCCCCTGCACACCCAGAACGCCCGCTTCCTCCAGGTGCACTCCTCGGCCGACTGCGACTTCCCGCGCACCGGCTGGCGACGGCGTCGCCGCCCGCACCGGCCCTGAGCCCCGGGAACGTCCCGCCGCTCGTTTTTAGGGATGCGCTGCCACCTGCCTTAAGGTCGCCAGGTGACTGACGGCCCGACCACGCTCTCCCTGGAGGACCTCGCCCCCGAGGCCGGTGTTCTGCGGATCTACCGCCAGGTCTTCGCCGTCCTCGCCCGCGAGCACGGCGCCATGATCGGCGACGTGGACCTGCTCGACATCGACGAGGCGATCCTCGGGGCGTTCGCCGACGCGGGCAACGAGGGCCTGACCCTGGAGACGGCCGTCGCTGCCTGCCGCCGCTACGACACCGCCACGGTGCAGCGCCGGTTCGAGGTGCTGCGCGGCTACGGGGCGATCACCCGGGTCGTCGACCATCCGGGCGAGCGCTTCCACCGGGCCGCCTTCGCGCCCTACGTCATGCTGCTGTTCCTGCGCCGCCTGGCCTCGGCCGGCGGGCAGGGTGAACTGCACCAGCTGCTGGCCCTGGAGGGCATGAGCATCCGGGCCGCCGGCGCCACCGCCGACGACGGCCGGGGCTCGGTCGGCCGCCTCACCCGGGTGTTCCGGCTGATGGCCAACCAGCTCGCCAGCCTGACCACCACCAGCCCGGTGGAGGAGCTGCGCGAGCACGCCGAGCTGCTGTGGGGCAACCGGGCGCTGATCTCCCAGGCCGAGGAGGTGCACGCGCAGGCCCTGGGCCGCTGGCCCGAGCTGGACCGGGACTGCGCCGCGCTGCGCACCGCCCTGGCCGCCTACGCCGACGCCAGCGAGTCCGCCGCGGCCCGGCTGATCGAGCAGGCCGGTTCCACCCGGGCGCTCGGGCTGCTGCCGGTGGAGACCTGGCGCAGCTTCGCCCGCACCGCCGACGCCGAAACGCTCGCCGGGGTGCTGGACGGCCAGGTGTTCGACGCCGTCGCGCCCTGGTTCTCGCCGCAGGCCATGGCCTTCGCCGTGGAGAACGCGCAGACCTCCGGCCCGGTGCGGATGCCCCCGCCGCGGCCGACCGGCGACAGCGACGCGCCCACCGACCGGCCGGTGTCGGCGGACAGCGACCTGACCGAGTTCACCGACCAGGTGCTCGCCCGGCGTGAGCGGGTCGGGGTGTCCGCGTTGCTCGACGACGCCGACGACTGGATGGAGGGACGCCGCATCCTGTCGATGCTGGTCGCGGCCCACCACTCCCCCGAGGTGGACGCGGAGCTGACCTGGGCCGACGGGTTCCGGGTGGATCCGGAGGCGGCGGTGCCGTGGGTGTCGGGCGGCATGTTCGGCCGCACCGCCCGCCCGCAGGGAACCCCGGCGGCAGCCGCGGAGGCCGGTGCGTGAACAGCTCGGACACCGCCCTGTGGTGGGCGCGCGCCCGCATGCTCGGGCCCGCCCGGCACGAGATCGGCACCCCCGCGCCCGACGGCTTCCTGCGCCTGCTGGAACCGGAGTGGTCCGACGGCCGCGGCCAGGTCTGGCTGCTGCCCGCGCACCCGGGCACGGCCGGGCCCTGGGTGCTCGACGAGATGGGGCTGAACGGGCCCACGGTGGAGCAGCCGAACGACACCGCGCGCATGCTGGCCGCCGTCGTCCGTTGTTGCTGGGCCGACGTCGACGGGCCGATCTGGCCCGGCCGGGACGCCGACTGGGACGCCGTGATGTCGGTGTACCGCACCTTCGGCGACCGGGAGGAATCGGTACTGCACCGGGCCGCGACCGGTGCGGTGCGGCGTCTGCACAGCGGTGGCTGGGTGCTGTGGGACGAGTCCCGCAAGGTCGTGCGCCTCGGCCCGCGCTGCGGCACCTGGGCCGGCCCCGACCTGACCGTGCTGCGCGAACTGTGGCGCGGCATCCAGGCGCCCGAGGAACCGGACGAGGCCCCCGAGGAACCGGACGAGGCCCTCGACGAACCTGACGAGGAGGGTGTCGAATGACCGATCCGAGCGGGCCGATCGAGACCCACCCGGTGTTCACGGCGGCAGTGGCGGACCTGTCCGAGAAGCACCGCGACGAGGTGCTGGCCGCCTTCGCCGCGGTCGAGCACAGCTGGCAGCCGCTGCACGAGTCGCAGATCCTGGCCCTGCGCGACGCCACCCTGCGCCGGGCCCTGGCCCAGATGCTGCACCCGCTGGGCCGCACCCTGGTCAAGGTCGGCCCGAACCTGTGGACGTCCGGCTACCGCGACGACGTGGCCCGCGAGCTGTCCGCCGAGATGCTCGAGTCGCTGCCGCTGGTCGACCGGGCGGTGTTCGTGCTGATCCTGATCCACTCGGTGGCGATCCCGCGCAGCCAGGGCCTGATCGACCTGGACACCTGGATCTCCAGCCGGCCCACCTCCCAGGAGGAGCTGAACCGCTACTCCAAGCTGCCGCGCACCGCGGTGCGCACGGCGCTGGCCCGGCTGCGGGCCGCGGGGCTGGTGCAGATCGCCCCGGACCGCCGGCCCCACCAGGTGAAATCGTCCGGCAGCGGCCAGAACCAGGGCGCGTCCTACCTGCCCGGGCCGCAGCTGGCCCGGCTCACGCCGGCCGCCCGCCGGCGGCTCCAGGAGGAGCTGATCCTCGCGGCCGGCGCGGACACCCCGCTGGCGGCGGCGATCCGCGCCCGGCGGTCCCGGCCCGACGGGAACGACGCCCCGGCCGCCGACCCCTCGACCGAAAACCTTGAGCACCAGGAGAATGTGTGAGCACGGCGCCGATGATCGACCGCAACGACCCGCACGACATCGTCGGGCCGCGGGTGCTGGTCGGCGTGCAGATGGTCGACATCTCCCGGCTGTCGGCGCATCCCGTGCCGCTGACCAACGGCGGGCTGATCACCGTGGCCGGTCAGGGCCCGAAAGACTCGAACGGCGCCGGGAAATCGTCGTTCATCGCGGCGCTGTCGCTGCTGCACGCCGACGAGCAGTGGCGGCTGGCCGGTGGCGCGCCGGGCTCGGCCGAGCTGCTGTTCACCGCGGAACTGGCCGCGCAGGAGGCCCGTTGGGCGAACGCCGACCACGGCTTCGTGATCGGGGTGTTCGCCGACCCGGCGGCGCGGACGGTCGAGGAGCTGGAGGCGGGCGCCCTCACGGTCTGGCTGCGGATCAACCGCAAGTCGCCCTATCTGAGCCTGCGCTGGAAGAACGGCCTGCACGTGCCCTACGGCGCGAACGACGCCGAGCGCGCGGCCGGGGTGACCGAGCTGTGGAACCGGCTGCCGAACTCCAACGGGCGCGACGACTTCCACGCCGGGCGGCTGGCCAAGGTGCTGTACGGCGGCCAGGTGCGCTGTGTCTCGTTCCTGTCCACCAGCGTCCGGGCCTCGCCGGCCGCGAACCTGCTGGCGCAGCCGCTGAACGAGCTGTCGCCGTGGCGGATGTTCGACGCCGTGGCCACGCTGACCGGGCTGGACCGCGAGCTGGAGCAGGAGCAGGCGCTGCGCTCGGGCGAGCACGCCCGGCGGGTCGACGTCGCCGAGGCGGAGCACGACCTGGCCACCTGGGCCCGCGAGATGGAGGGCGTGGAGGCCGGGATCAGGCGCCGTGACGTGGCCCGCGAGGTGCTCGGCCAGGCCCGCCAGGCCTGGCACTCGCGCTGTGCGCGGCACGTGGTGGACGGCCTGGAGCGGCTGGAGGAACTGCGCCGCAACCTGGGTGACGTGCGTGGCGGGCAGGCCGAGGCGCGCGAGCGGCTGGCCGAGAACGAGGCCCGGATGGAGGAACTCGGCAACGACGACGGTCTCCAGGAGACGTTCCGGCAGACCGAGCGGCTGCGCAACGAGCTGCGGGAGCGGCGCAACAACGCCGACACCCAGGCCCGGATGAACCTGCGTCAGGTGGAGGAGCTGGGCGCGCGGCTGCGTGACCTGAAGGAGGCCGCGCGCGCGGCGGACGGCCGGGACACGACCCGGGCCCGCGAGGAGGTGGCCGCGGCGCAGGAGGCGCTGGAGGCGGTGATCTCGCGCCGGGGTGCGGCGGAGGACGCGGTCGCCGCGGCGGCGAAGCAGATCAAGGCCGCGCAGGCCGGTGACGACGTGGCCGCGCGGGAGCTGAAACTGCTTCAGCGGGCCGGCATTCCGGCGGCCAGCGTGGTGGACGTGCTGGAGCTGTCGGAGGATGAGCGGGCGGTCTGGGAGCCGCGGCTGGCGCCGTACCGGCACGCGGTGACGGTGGCCGCCGAGCACGAGGACCCGGCCCGGGAGGCCCTGGCCGACGAGCCCGGGGCGATGCTGGTGCTGGCCGACGGGCAGCCCGCCGGGGGCCTGCCGCGCAGCACGAGCGACGAGTTCGGCCTCAGCACCTTTCTGAAAGCTCTGGCCGGGCGCGCCGGTTCGTACGATCAAATGGTGGACGACGCGGCCGGCGTGATCGTCGTCGCCGGCTTCGAGCGGCCCCTGACCGGCCGGGACGCCCGGGTGCGGGCGGCCCACGAGCAGCACGCGCTGGCCGTGGAGCAGCTCGACCGGCTCGGCACGGCGCTGGACAAGGCCCGGGGCAAGCTGGTGACGGCGACGTCCCGGCTGGAGGGGGCCAAGGCCGCCCAGCGGGTGGAGGACGCCGAGGTCGAGATCGAGCGGTTGCGGGAGCAGGCGGGTGAGCTCCAGGAGAACCTGGAGGACCTGATCGGCCCGCTGGAGGACGCCGAGGCCGCGCACACCCGCGCCGCCGTGGACCGGCAGACCCGGCTGGACAAGATCAACACGCTGCGCGGCGAGGTGACCCGCAGCCAGGCCGAGGTGCGGCAGGCCGAGGAGATCGCCGAGAAGCTGGAGGAGGAGCTGCGGGCCGTCGACGTGGACGCCCGCGCGGTGGCCTGGGGCGCCACCTCCGGCTCGGCACAGACCCACCTGCTGAGCCTGCCCGACGACGAGCAGAAGCGCCGCACCACCGACTGGAACAACCTGGTGGCCAACCATCTTCGTGACGTGCTGCGGCGGTGCTTCCCCGACGGCACCGCGGCCCAGGAGTACCCGGCGGAACTGCGGGAGCTGGTGTTCGAGCAGCGCTGGCCGCACGTCACGCTGGAGGCCCAGGTGCCGCTGGTCCCCGACCTGACCCGGGCGCTGCGCACCCACCTCGACGTGACGGCGCAGCAGGACGCGCACGACCAGGCGATGATCGACCAGCAGCGGGCCCAGCGCCGCGCCGACCTGGAGGCCGCCCGCTCCGGCCTGGCCGAGTCCGAGCAGACCACCAGGGCGCACCGGTCGGTGCTGGCGCAGGGCATCAAGGCCAAGCTGAAGCTGGTGGCCGACGAGTTCGACCGGCTGGACCGGGAGTACGGCGGTTACGGCGCCGGGCTGGACTACCCGGAGCCGGAGCCGCCGACCGAGCCGGACAAGCCGTGGCGCTGGAGCCTGACGCCGCGCTGGCGGCGGGCCGAGAACCAGCGGATGTCGAGCTACAACCTGCGGGCCAACACCGCGCAGATGGACGAGAAGGCGGTCAAGCTGGTCTGCGCCGCCGCCCTGGCCGGCGGCAACGACCGGCCGTTGCTGCTGATCCTCGACGAGCTCGGCCGCAACCTGGGCAAGCAGCACCGCCGGGAGGCCGTGGCGCTGTTCGAGCGGATCGGCCACGACCGCAACATCACGGTGATCGGCGCTCTCCAGGACGACATGGAGCGGTACGCGATCGAGGCGTCCAACCTGTACATCAAGCTGCGCCGCTCGTCCGACGCGGTGGCCTACAACGACCCGCCGATCGTGCTCGGCGACGACGCCAACCGGTCCCGGGTGGAGCTGCTGCGCGAGTGGATGAGCGCCTACCGGCCGGCCTCGCGGACGATCGACGTGCGTGAGGACGAGCTGGATCTGACCGTCTAGGAACCGGTTCCGAGCGGCAGGGTGAGGCCGGCGTGGGCCAGCACCCGGGGGTCGTGGGTGGAGGTGACCACCAGCGTCCCCTGGGCCACGACCGCCAGCACGGCGTCGATCACCCGGCGGGCGTTGTCGTCGTCCTGGTGGGCCGTCGGCTCGTCGAGCACCACCAGCGGCGAGCGCAGCAGCAGGGCCCTGGCCACGGCGACGCGTTGCTGCTCACCGATCGAGCCCTGCCCGGCCGGCCGGTTCGCGAGGGCCGGAACCCCCAGCCGTTCCAGCATTTCCGCAGCGGCGGCCGGTTGCGCCGGCTGCCCCGCGGCGAGGGCGGGCAGCACCAGGTTCTCCACGCCGGTGAGCTCGCCGAGCAGGGCCAGCCGTTGCGGCACGGCGGCAATGCGGGACCAGTCGGCGAGGTCGGCGGTGGGGATGCCGCCGAGGGTCACGCTGCCGCGGTCCGGCCGCTCGAACCCGGCGATCAGGTGGCACAGCGTGGACTTGCCCGAGCCGGAGTGACCGGTGAGCCCGACCAGCATGCCCGGGCCGGCGGTGAGGTGGACGTTGTCGAGGACGCCGTGGGTGACGTTCGTGACGACGAGGGAATCGTGGCCGGCGCTCATGACCGCGCCTCCAGGTTCACGTCAGGTGCCCGCAGCACCACTTCCCCGCCTTCGATGCGCACGGTGGCGCGCCGGCCCGGGAACAGCCGCAGTGCCTCGGGCGGCAGCTGGAGCCGCCCGGCCGAGTCGATCACCGCGGCGGCCGTGCGCACCCGGCCGTCGGCCTCCTGCACCTCCGCCCCGGCCCGCTCGGCCGACAGCACGCCGTGCCGCAGGTGCAGCACCCGGGGCAGCCGGCTCAGGGCGCGGGAGTCGTGGGTGGACAGCACGCAGGTGGTGCCCTCGGCCGCCACCGCGGTGAGGGCCCGCACCACGCGCTCGGCGTTCTCGTCGTCCAGCTCGGCGGTCGGCTCGTCGGCCACCACCAGGTCGGGGGCGTGGGTCAGCGCCGCGGCCACCGCCAGGCGCTGCTGCTCGCCGCCGGACAGCCGGCCCGGCCGGGCCCCGGCCCGGTGCGACAGCGCCAGCATCTCCAGCGCCGCGCCCGGTTCCAGCCCGCCGGCCCGGCCCCGGGTGCGGGCCACCTGCGCCAGGTTCTCCAGCGCGCTCAGGTGCGGGAACAGGGCATGCGAGGGACGCTGCGGCACCCAGGCGATGCCGGTGCGCCGCAACGTCTTCAGGGCCGGGCCACGGGCCCGGGTGACGTCGGCGCCGAACAGGGTGACGGTGCCCGCGCTGGCCCGGTCGCGCAGGGCCAGGATGGACAGCAGGGTGCTCTTGCCGCCGCCGGAGGGCCCGGCGATCGCGGTGACGCTGCCGCGCGGGAAGTCGGCGTCGACCCCGCGCAGCGCGTGCACCTCGCCGGCGACGGCCTGGTAGATCCGCACCACGTTGCGGAAACCGGCCGTCACGTCACTGGTCATCGCGCAGCACCTCGGCGGGTTTCAGGGTGGCCGACCGGCGCGCGGCCACCAGCACCGCGAGCGCCGTGACCGCGAGCGCGGCCAGGGCCGTGATCAGCAACGGCACCAGGGGGACCTGAACGCCCATGGCCGGGGCCAGGCCGGGGCCGGGCTCGACCAGACGTGGCAGCAGCACCAGGACCAGGGCGAGCGGAGCGGCCAGCACGGCGAGCGCGCCCAGGCAGGTGAGGGCGAGTTCGGTGGCGCGCAGCCGGACCAGCCGCCGTGGCCGCACGCCGAAGCGGCGCAGCACCAGGTCGACCGGTGCCGCCCGGGCCACCCGGCGGTCGACGGCGACCAGCACCGACAGCCCGGCCAGGGCCGCGGCCGCGGCCCCGAGCACCACCTGGTAGCTGGCCGCCCAGCCGCTGGAGGTGAGAACCGGTGTGGCCCGGGCCTGTTCGAGCGAGCCGGTGGAGGTGGTGGACACCGACCGGCGCTCCAGGTAGGCGTTCAGCTCGTCGAGGTCGCCGGACGACCAGAGCCAGGTGGCGTAGTTGCCCTGGCCGCCGCTGATGGTGTCGACCGACGGGTCGAGGTTGCGGTTGCGGGCGTCCATCGCCGGGAACAGCGAGCGGGCGTCGAACAACACCGTGGGCCGGCCGGCGCCGGGGAAGGTGCCCAGGCTGCCGCGAGCGGTCAGGCGCAGCTCGTCGGCGCCGACCAGAACGGTTGCCCCGGAGCCGGTCTCGTGACCGGGCAGGCCGATCAGCACGGCCGGCACGGCGCCGTTCGCGTCGGCGCCGTCGGCGTCGCCGAACAGCGCGAGAGCGGCCTTGGCGCGGGCCAGTTCGGGCCCCTGCCCCCAGGCCGCCACCGCGGCGAGGGTGTCGGGGTCGACCACCATCACGTCGACGCCGACGTAGTCGGGCCGCAGTTGCCCGGTGGCCCGCCAGACCACCGACAGCCCCGGGGCGAGCCGGGGCGACGGGCCCTCGCCGCCGCCCAGGTCGTAGGAGTGCGGGATGTGCGCCGTGCTGGCGGCACCGGCCAGCACCGAGGCCTTGTCGAGGGCGGAGCCGTGCACCGCCGACGCCGACACCAGGCCGTAGGCCAGCACCCCGGCGCCGATGGCGAGCACCACCACCAGGTCGGCGACGGCCACCCCGGTGTTGCGCAGCCCGCGCAGCACCAGCCGGTCGGGCGAACGCGACGGCGTGCTGCCCGCCGGGCGGGCCGCACGGCGCCGGGCCAGGAGCGGGGTGATCGGCCCGGCCAGCCGCACCAGCAGCAGGCACCCGCAGGCCAGCACCAGGATCGGCAGCACCGCGGAGAGCGGGTCGGTGTAGGAGCCGTCGCCGTCGCGGCTCAGCGTGGCGGCCACGGCGAGCACGGTGGCCCCGGTGAGCAGCGGCAGCCACGGGCCGCCGGCCCGGCCGGCGGGCAGCCCGGCCAGCTCCCGGCCGACGGCGCGGGCCTGGAGCAGCGTGACCAGGGCGTTGCAGATCAGCGTGAGCAGGGCGACGAAGCCGGCCGCGAGCAGCGTGGCCCGGACCGCGCCGGGACCGAGTTCGCGCTGCGGGCCGAAGCGCTCGAAGGCCAGCCAGGCACCCGCCCCGCCGGCCGCGGCGCCCACCAGGGCGGGCAGCAGCAGCTCGAGGAAGCCGGCCCCGACCACCACCGGCGTCGGGGTGCCCAGGCCGAGCAGCAGTTCGGTCTCCCGGCGCCGGCGCCGGGCCAGGGCACGCAGCGCGACCACCACCGCGGCCAGGCCGAGAGCGCCACCGGCGTAGGCGATTCCGCGGCCCTGCTGGGCCGCGGTGCGGGCGTCGGCCTCGGCCGCCTGCTGGAGCTCGGGCAGGGCGGTCTCGACCCGGCCGATCGAGGTGCCGTCGTCGCCCGCGAAGAGCGCCGACAGCTCGCTGCCCGGGTCGGCCGCGTCGACCTTGGCCCGCTGCGCCGCGACGGCGGCCTGCTCCAGCCGCCCGGGGGTGCGCCCGGCCGCGGTGAGCGTGGCCGAGTAGGTCCAGACCGGCACCTCCTGGGCCTCGTCGAGCGCCGTGGCGATGGTGTCGCGGTCGCCGATCACCAGGATGGCCGGGGTGGGGCAGCCCAGCGGGTCGCTGGGGATCTGCGAGGCGATGGCGGAGAAGTACGACCCGGTGGGCATCCGGCCGTCGGCGCCGGTGCGGAAGGTGCCGGCCAGGGTGAGGCCGGTGCGGGTGGTGGCCGGCGTGCCGATGACGTCGAGCACCGTGCCGTTGCTCGTGCAGCCCAGGATGTCGCCGCCCTGGAACGTGCGGCCGGCCCGGAACGTGTCGCCGGGCTCCAGGCCGAGGTCGGTGGCGACGCCGTCGGGCAGCCAGACGCCCTTCGCCCCGCGCTCGCCCCGGACCACGTCGAGTGCCTCGACCGCTCCGGTGCGGTACCAGAGCACCGCCGAGCGCCGCAGGCCACCGGCGCCGACGTAGGGCGTGGGGTGTCCCTCCTGCAACTGCCAGGCCTGGCCCCAGCGGGCGGTGACCGGGGAGCCCAGCCAGGGCGTGGAGTCGACCAGCTCGGTGAGCCGGGCCTCGGAACGGGCCGGGATCACGCCCTGCACCACCACCCCCAGCGCGGGCTGGAGCGTGACCTGGGTGCTGGCGGGCACCGTGGCGAGTTTGCGCTCCAGCGAACCGGATGCGGTGGCCCGCCCGAACAACGGCCCGGCCGCCACCAGGGCGGCCAGCAGCGCCACGCTGACCGCGATCATCACGGCCGTGGAACCGCTGCGCAGCATGCGGCCGGGAGCCCGGCGCAGCAACGGCCAGCCACCCCGCACGTTCCACCCCCGACATCGTCCGTCTCACCAGAACGGCCCCAGAGTAGGACCCACCACCGACAATCTCGCGGGCAGGGTGGCCCACACCGCATACCTGCCCACACCATCTGCCCGGCAGGGCGTTTCAGCCTCCCTGCGCCGGAAACCCCTGCGGCAGCGTCCTTCCGGGCGAACCGGCTGACCTCGGGCCGCCGGCCCACGCCGGGCCGGCCGGCCCTCTCGTCGTCCACCATCTGCGCCCAAAGGGGCGAAATGATTTCAAATCCGGCAATCATCCTGGGAGGCAGTACGATCCATCGAGGCGGGGAAGGAGCTCATTCCAATCGTGGTGAACAGCAATTCGACAAAGCCGCAGAAGACCGCTCTGCTTCTGGCACAGCGGATCGTGCGCGACATCGAGCAGCAGGGTCTGGGCCCGGGCGAGAAACTTCCGCCCGAGCGCCTCATGATGGATTCGTACGACGCCGGTCGCGGCACGCTGCGCGAATCCCTGAGATTCCTTGAACTGCAAGGTGTGCTGTCGTTCAAACCCGGCCCGGGCGGTGGCCCGGTGATCCGCAGACCCACCGCCGACAGCCTCGGCACCACCCTGGCCCTGCTGCTCCAGTTCGACCACGCCCGCTACCGCGTCGTCGTCGAGGCCCGGGCGGCGTTCGAGCCGCTGATGGCGCAGCTGGCCGCCGAGCGCATCACCGCCGACCGGCTGGGCGAGCTGGAACAGACGCTCGTCGACATGGAGGCCGGGCTCACCGACGCCGAGGTGTACCTCGACGCCAACCGGCGCTTCCACCGCACCATCGCCTGGGCCTCGGACAACTCGCTGTTCGGGTTCCTGGTCGACGCGATGGTCGGGGCGATGGACATCAGCGGCCACACCCAGGGCATCGAGTACCCGGCCCGCCGCCGGCAGTCGGTACTCAAGGCGCACCGGGGCATCTACGAGGCGATCGCCGGGGCCCGGCCCGCCGAGGCCGGTGAGGCGATGGGCGCGCACGTCGGCGAGTACCTGGCCTACGCGGAGCGCAAATACCCCGAGGCGCTGGACAAACCGATCACCTGGAACATCTAGAGCAGGTGTCTCAGATATGCCCCGGGGTCCCGCAGGTACCGCCGCCAGTGGTCCACGATCAGCAGGTCGTCCCAGGCCACCTCGTGCATACCGGTGGCACTGAACTCGATCACGCTCGCGCCCGGCGTGGAGGCCAGGACCGGTGAGTGGGTCGCGCAGACCACCTGCGCACCGGTCCGGCCGAGCCGGTGGAACAGCTCGACCAGACGCAACGACGAGCTGAACGACAGCGCCGACTCCGGCTCGTCCAGCACGTAGAACCCGGGGCGGGAGAACATCGCGTCGAGCACGGTGAGGAAGCCCTCGCCGTGGCTCATCTCGTCGGTGTCACCGGCCCAGTAGCCGGGCACGCCGCTGAACCTCGACATCATGCCCATGGCCGTCTCGGCCCGCAGGAAGAACCCGCTGCGCACCCGGCGCGGGCCCGTCATCATCCGCTGACCGTTCACCGTGGTGGCCAGCTTCAGCACCGAGCCCAGCGCCGACTTCTCGCGTGTACCGGCGTATTTCATGCCGGCCCGGCCGCCGTAGGAGTCCAGCCCGAAGGCCTCGGCGAGCGCCTCGGCCACCGTGGACTTGCCCGAGCCGTTCTCCCCCACCAGAAACGTGATCGGCCTGGTGAACGTCAGCCCGTGCTCGGCCAGGTCGGTGACCGCCGGCACGGTGTAGGGCCAGCGTTCGGTATCGGCATTCTCGACGTACGCGCGACGCACCAGCACGCCGCCCAAGCTATCTAGTCGTGCACCAGTTCGCTGGCCCTCTTCAGGCCCTCGGCCTCGGTCTCGATGTAGCGGCCGGTCAGTCCCCCGGTGAGCGACCCGAGCACCCCGGCCAGGGCGCCGCGGTGCTCGATCTCCAGCCGCACCTCACAGCCGCCGGGGCGGGGCGTGACCAGGTGCCGGGCCACGGTGGTCACACCCGGCCAGGACGACTCCCAGGTGAACGAGGCGCCCGGCACCACCTCGGTGACCTCCCAGGTGACGGTGCCCAGGCGGGGCTGACTGATGACGGCGCTCATCCCGGGTGCCAGCGGCCGGGTGCCGCGCAGCACCACCCGGCTCATCGACGACGTCCATTCCGGCCAGGCCTCGACGTCGTCCAGGATGGCCCAGACCTGCTCGGCCGGCGCCTTGATGTCGATCGTGGTGACCTGCGGAGCCGTCATCGCCTACGCCGCCCTTCGTGTGCCCCCGGTAGCGGGGACGCCTGCGGCACAGCGTAACCGCACGGCTACGCTCCGGGCGAGGGCTCCGCCGGGCCCCCGCGCCCGGCGTCACCCCATTGCGCTACCCGCAGGGTCACCGTGGCCCCGGCCTCGTCGTGCCAGAAGGTGATGCCGCCGCGCACCCCTTCCAGTTCGCCGGTTCCGCACCCGGGCACGATCGTGCCGAAGGTGGAACCCTCTGCGCCGTCCATGATTCCGCCGTGCTGGTAGGTCAGCGAGCCGGTGCGGCCGTCGATCGTGCCCTCGAACCGTTCCGACCCGATGTACCCCTGGCCGGTCTCCGAGCCGGCGGTCAGCACCCGCGCGGTGCTGGTGCCGGACATCCTGCCGGTGAACGTCTTCTCCACCAGCACCTGGCTCATCGCCGGGCCGTCACCGGCCTCGCGGTACACGTCGGCGTCCCAGCGGGTCACCTCGAACTGCGCCTCGATCTCGGTCTGTGTCTGCGCCATGCGCCGACCGTAGGCGTCCTGGAGCGGCGGGCATTGAAGATTCGCGTCAGCGGTGCCGGTCGTGTCGCGGCACCAGCGGCACCGCCAGCAGGGGCGTGAGCGCGACCAGCGCGAAGGCCAGCGGGTAGCCGGCCACCGCGATCAGGCCGCCGACCCCCGGGCCGACGGCGGAGGCCGCCACGAACTGCCCGGTGTTCTGGATGCCGAGCGCCCGCCCCGACCAGGCCGGGCCGGCGGCCTCGGCCACCGAGGTGAAGGCCAGCCCGTTGTCGGCGACGCTGACGGCGGTGGCCACCACCAGCACCAGCCCCGACACCAGCCCCGACACCAGCCCCCCGGCCAGGCCGGCCCCGGCGGCCAGCGCCAGCATCACCACCACCCCGCTCACCGCGACCAGGCGCAGCACCCGCACCCGGCTGCCCACCCGGTCGCTCACCCAGCCCACCGCGATACGCCCGAAAGCGCCCACGAACTGGGCGATCGCGATCACCACGCCGGCCGCGGTGGCGTTCCAGCCCTCCCCGACGGTGAGCCAGACCAGCCCGAACGTCGACAGCGTGAACTGCGGCACCACCAGCAGGATCGAGGTCAGGTGGATGCGTGCCAGAAAGCGGTCACCGCGATAAGGGCTGCCCTGCGCCGGTTCTCCAATTATGGACGACGAGACACCGGCCGGCCGCGGCGCGTTCGCGATGCCGACGGCGCAGGCCACCGACAGCACACCGGTCAGCACCCCGGCCAGGGCCAGGGGCGCCCAGGTGCCGTAGCGCTCGGCCAGCGGCGGCACGACCAGCGCGGCCAGTGCCACGCCCAGCGGCTGGGACATCTGCCGGATGCCCATGGCCAGACCCCGGCGCGAGCGCGGGAACCAGTTCACCACGATCTTGCCGGTGGTCGAGTTGGTACTGCCCGAGGCCGCGCCGCCGAGCACCAGCAGCAGTGCCAGCCACCAGAAGTCCCGCACCGGCGCGGCGGCCAGGGCGAGCACCGCGGTCAGGGCCAGGCCGCCGGAGATCACCTGGCGCTCGCTGCCCCGGTCGGCCAGGGCGCCCCACATCACCAGGGTCAGCACCAGCCCGAAGGTGGGCGCCGCGGCCAGCAGCCCGGCCCGGGCCAGCGGCACACCCTGCTCCCCGTGCAGCAGCGGGATCAGGTAGGCCGGGGTGCTGACCAGCAGCGTGCCCGCGGCCTGCGCGGCCAGCCCGAGACCGAGCATGCGCCAGGCGGCTGCGGGCACGGTCTCGGCGGGGCCGGTCGGGGTCATCACAAGCTCCTTCTGCGGTACCGTTGAGGTGTACCCAATTGGTATACCAAAGGAATCCGCGATGACAACCGGCGCCGACGCCACCGCCTACGCCCACCTCCGGTCGGCGATCCTCACGCTGGAGCTGCTGCCCGGCGAGAAGCTGAGCGAACGCGGGCTGGAGACCGTGCTGGGGGCCTCCCGCACGCCGATCCGCGCGGCCCTGATGCGGCTGGCCAACGAGGGTCTCACCCAGCGCGCCGGGCGGGGCTGGCAGGTCACGCCGATCGACCTGGCCGAGGTGCGGGCCGTGATGGAGTACCGGGAGGCCCTGGAGACGGCGGCGGTCCGGCTCGCCGCCGACCGGGCCGAGCCGGCCGAGCTGGCCGCGCTGCGCGACCTGGCCCAGGCCCACCGGGACCGGGACGACGAGGAGACCGGCCTGCGCGACGGCAGCGACTTCCACGTGGCCCTGGCCCGGCTGTCGCGCAACCCGTTCCTGGCCGAGGGCATGAGCGGCGCCCTCACCCGGCTCGGCCGCACCCGCTGGCTGGAGGTGCGCACGCCGCGGTCCCGGGCCCAGGCGCGCGACGAGCACCTGGCCGTGGTCGACGCGCTCGTGGCCCAGAACGCCGACCTGGCGGCCGAACTCGTGGTGTCGCACTGCCACGGCACCCGCGACCGCCTGCTCGCCCGCCTCGGCGACGAGCGCCGCCGGCTGCGCGGCCGGGGCCTGGCGATCATCGAGTCCTCCACCGCCCCGCCCCCGCTGCGGGCCGTCTGATCACGCGGGCCGCGCGGCCTCCTGCCGGTCGCGTGGGACGAACACCAGCGCGACCACCGCGGCCGCCAGGGCGAACAGCCCGGTCACCTGGAAGGCCCGGTCGTAGCCGTGGATCAGCGCGGCCAGCGGGTCCGGGCCGCCGAAGCCGCGGGTCGACGACAGCGCCACCCCGGCCAGCACCGCCAGGGCCAGGCTGCCGCCGCACTGCCGGGTGGCGTTCATCAGGCCGCTGACCAGCCCCGCCTCGTGGTGCAGCGCGCCGGTGGTGCCGAGCGAGGTGTTGGCCACCATCGCGGCCCCGACCCCGACCGAGGCGACGACCGAGGGCAGCAGGAAGGTGCCGAGGAAGGTGGAGTCCACCCCGATCCGGCCGAACACGAACATGCCCACGGCGCTGAGGAACATGCCCGCCGACAGCACCGGGCGCAGGCCGAACCGCGCCGAGAGCCGCCCGGACACCATCGCCCCGAGCACCGTGCCCACACAGAACGGCAGGAACGCGGCGCCCGCCTCGACCGGCGAGTAGCCGAGCACGTCCTGGAGGGCGAGCGAGGCGAAGTAGAAGCCGGAAACAGCTGTGGCGCCGAGGAAAACCGACACCAGGCCGGCCACCCACACCGGTCGCGAGCGGAACACGCCGAGCCGCACCAGGGGTTCGGCCGCCCGTCGTTCACACCCTACGAACAGCGCCGCCGTCACCGCCGCGACGGCGAACGAGCCCAGCGCCCAGGGTGCGCCCCAGCCGTAGTCCCCGGCCCGGATCGCGCCGTTCACCAGGGCGGTCAGCGACACGGTGGCGAGCAGGGCGCCGGGCACGTCGAGGCGGCCGGGCCGGGCGGTGCGGGTGTCGTGCACCGATGGCCAGGCCAGTGCGAGGGTGAGCAGCACGATCGGGGCGTTCACCCACATCACCCAGCGCCAGGACAACCATTCGGTGAGCACGCCGCCGAGCAGCACGCCCAGGGCGCTGCCGGAGGCCGCGACCATGGCCCAGATCCCGACGGCCCGTGAGCGCTCCCTGCCCTCCGGGAAGGTGACCATGATGATGGTCAGGCTGAGCGGGGCGAGCACGGCACCGGCCAGGCCCTGGGCGGCGCGGGCGGCGATCAGCTGGCCCGGGCTCTGCGCCAGGCCCGCCAGCACCGACACCACGCCGAACCCGGCCAGGCCGAGGAAGAGCGCACGGCGGTGCCCGGCCAGGTCGCCGAACCGGCCACCGAGCAGCAGCAGGCCGCCGAACAGCAGGGTGTAGGCGTTCACCACCCAGGACAGTGAACCGGCGCTGAAATCCAGGTCTTTCGCGATGGATGGCAGCGCCACGTTCACCACGCTGACGTCGAGCACCACCATCACCTGACAGAGGCAGACGGCGGCCAGCAGCAGGCCGGTGTGCCGGGTGGTTCGTTGTTCGGTCATGTCGGATCCTTTGTGCGTACAACGTTCGCATCTAACGCGAACACTGTACGCATAAGGCTAGCCTTACTTCCAGGGGGTGCGAGGATGCGGCCATGAGTCCCGCACCGCACACCCGCCCCCGGCCCGGCCTGTCCCCAGCCGTGATCGTCGGCGCCGGGCGCACTCTGGTCGAACGCGAGGGCCTGGAGGCACTGACCATGCGGGCCGTCGCGGCCGAGCTGAACACGGCCGCCACCTCGCTGTACCGGCACGTCGCCGACCGCGACGCACTGCTGCTGGCCATGCTGGAGCAGATCGCCGCCGGGCTGCCGGTCGACGTGCCCGGCCGCACCCCGCGCCGCCGTCTGCTCAACCGGCTCACCGGCGCGCACGATTACATGGCCGGGCACAGCTGGGTGATGCAGATCCTCGTCCGGGGAGAACTGGTGGCCGAGAACGCCTTCCGGTTCAGTGACGCCTGCCTGCACGACTTCACCGAGGCCGGCCTGTCGCCCCGCCGGGCCCTCACCGCCTTCGGCGCGTGCTGGCACCTGACCGTGGGCGAGCTGCTCGAACGGCACCCGCACCTGCCACCCCGGCAGCCCACCCAGCGCACCCGGTCGATCAGCCGCATCGACCCGGAACAGCTCCCGGCCCTGGCCCGGGTGCGGGCCCTCGACCTGCCTGCCGACCGCGACGACTACCGGCAGCAGATCGAGGCACTGGTCGGGGCGTTCGTCCCGTGAACTTTCACGAGCTTTGAAAGTTTTGGTTAGGTAAGGCTAAGCTCGCAGGTCGCGGGGTGCTCACCCCGGCCTTCGAGAGGACACCACGTGAGAACACGTCACCGGACCGGTGCCGCGGCACTGCTCGCCGCGACCGCCCTGCTTCTGGCCGCCTGCGGTTCCGGCAGCGCCGGCGAGGACGACGCCGGGGGCGCGGCCTCCGGCGCCGGGTTCGAGGCGGTCACCATCGAGCACGCGCTCGGCGAGGCGACGATCACCGAGAAGCCCGAGCGCATCGTCACTCTCGGCCAGGGCTCCACCGAGACCGCGATCGCGCTCGGCACCGTGCCGGTGGGCATCGAGGAGTACCCCTGGGGCAGCGACGACACCGGCTACCTGCCGTGGGTCTACGAGGCGGTGAAGGAGAAGGGGGCACAGCTGCCGACCCAGTTCACCGGCAACGAGGAGCTGGACGTCGAGGCGATCGTCGAGCTGGAGCCCGACCTGATCCTGGCGCCCTGGTCGGGCGTCACCCAGGAGCAGTACGACGTGCTGAAGGACATCGCGCCGACCGTCGCCTACCCGGAACTGCCCTGGACGATCACCTGGGACGAGCAGATCCGGACGATCGGCCGGGCGATGGGCCAGACCGACGACGCCGAGCAGCTGATCACCGGCATCGAGAAGCAACTGTCCGAGTCGGCTCGTGACGAGTACGAGGACATCACCTTCTCGTACGTCTACAACACCGGCCCGGGCACGCTCGGCGTGTTCTACCCCGGCGAGCAGCGGGTGGCCATGGTCAGCGCGCTCGGCCTGACCGTCGACCCGGTCGTCGACACCCTGGGCGAGTGGGAGGTCGAGGGCACCGACTCGGCCGCGATCGGCCTGGAGAACGCCGACAAGCTCAAGGACTCCGACCTGATCTTCACGTTCTACTCGGACGAGGCGAACCGCGAGGAGATCGAGGCGCAGAAGCTGTACCAGCAGATCCCGGCGATCGCCCGGGGCTCGGTGGTGGCGCCGACCGAACAGCCGTTCGTCACCGCGTCGTCCATCATCAACCCGCTCACCGTTCCCTGGACGCTGGAGCGTTTCACCCCGCTGATCGACGAGGCCGTCGCGAAACTCGACCGGTGAGAGCACCCGCGGCGCTCGCCGGGGCGCTGGCCGGGCTCGCCGTCGTGACGGCGGCGAGCCTGCTCTTCGGCGGCCGGGTCACCCCGGCCGCCGACCTGCTCGCCGTGCTCACCGGCGCCCCCGACCCCTACCTGGAAGCCGTTCTGGAGTCCCGGTTCTCGCGCACCGTGCTGGGCGTGCTGGTGGGCTCCGCCCTGGCCGTCGCCGGGGTACTGATCCAGGCCGTCACCCGCAACCCGCTCGGCGACCCGGGGCTGCTCGGGGTCACCGTGGGGGCGTCCGCCGCCGTGGTCACGGCGGCGGCGGTGACCGGCTCCGGGTTCGGCGCCGGCTCGGTCTGGATCGCCCTGCCCGGTGCCCTGCTGACCGTGCTGCTCGTGCACGTCGTGGGCGGCCGGTCGCGGGAGAACGGCACGGTCGGGCTGCTTCTGGCCGGAGCCGTGGTGTCGGCCGTGCTGAGTGCCTACGTGCAGGCGATGACGCTGACCCGCCCCGGCGTCTTCGACTCGTTCCGGTTCTGGGTGATCGGCGCGCTCGGCGGACGCGACCTGTCCGTCGCGGCGGCGATCGCCCCGGCGCTGGTGATCGGGCTCGGGCTGGCGCTGGTTCTGTCGCCGTCCCTGAACAATCTGGCGCTGGGCGACGACGTGGCCACCGGCCTCGGCACCCCGGTCGCGCTGGTGCGGGCCACCGGGATCCTGGCGGCGGCCCTGCTCGGCGCCGCGGCCACGGCCACCGCCGGGCCGATCTCGTTCGTCGGCCTGGCCGTTCCGCACCTGGCCCGCGCGCTGGCCGGCCCCGACCACCGGTGGCAGGTGCCGCTGGCCGCGCTGCTGGGCGGGATCCTCCTGGTCGCCGCCGACGTGCTGGGCCGGGTGGTGGCCCGGCCCGGTGAGGTGATGGTCGGCATCGTCACCGCGCTGCTCGGCGCGCCCTTCCTGCTGCTCGCCGTCCGGCGGGGGTGGGCCACCCGGTGATCGTGCGCCTGAAGCACACCGTGGCCCTCCCGCTGCACCGGGGTTCCGTGCTCTACTGCTGGGTGACGGCTCTCGCGGTGCTGGCCGCGGGCGTCGCCACGCTCTGCCTGGGACGCCTCGGCATCCCCCTCGCCGACCTGCCCTCCGCGCTGCTCGGGGGCGCGGAGGGCAAGACGGCGTTCGTGCTGGAACGGCTGCGCGGCCCGCGGCTGGCCACCGCCGTGCTGACCGGCGCCCTGCTCGGCCTCTCCGGCGCGCTGTTCCAGGGTGTCACCCGCAACCCCCTGGGCAGCCCGGACGTCATCGGCCTGGGTGCCGGGGCCGGGGCCGGGGTGGCCGTCACCTCGCTGCACGCCACCGGCGTGCCCACACCGGTGGGCGCCGTGCTCGGCGCCGCCGTTGCCGCGCTCCTCGTACACCTGTGCACCGGAACCGGTTTCCGTTCCCCCACCCGCACGATCGTCGCCGGCATCGGGGTGTCCGCGGCGGCCTACGCCCTCACCCAGTACGTGGTGAGCGTGCGACTGCGCGACGCCGCGGCGCAGCTGGCCGCCTACCTGGCCGGCTCGCTGAACGCCGCGAGCGCCCGGGACGTGGCCGTGGCCGGGGTGGCCCTGGCGGTCACACTGCCGCTCGCCATGACCCTGCCGGTGAGCATGCGGCTGCTGGAGATGGGCGACGAGACCGCGGCCGGCCTGGGCGTCGACCCGGACCGGGTGCGCACGGCCGCGATCGTGCTGTCGGTCGTCGCCGCCGGAGCCGCCGTCGCGGCCGCCGGGCCGA
The DNA here is from genome assembly GCF_018499875.1 of Kineosporia corallincola. Lineage (GTDB taxonomy): Bacteria > Actinomycetota > Actinomycetes > Actinomycetales > Kineosporiaceae > Kineosporia > Kineosporia corallincola. The sequence goes on from NZ_JAHBAY010000012.1 coordinate 234,268, forward strand.
TCGCGTTCGTCGCCCTGACCGCGCCCCAGATCGCCCGCCGCACCATCGGTTCCGCCCAGGCCGGGGTGCTGCCGGCCGCGTTCACCGGGGCCCTGATCATGGTGCTCGCCGACCTCGCCGCGCAGCAGGTGCCGGCGTTCGACGGCCTGCCCGTCGGCGTGCTCACCCTCGGGGTGGGCGGCTGCTACCTCGGTCATCTGCTGCTGGACCAGCACCGGAAAGGACGGCTGTGAGCCTGTCGCTGGAGAACGTGACACTCGGGTACGACGGCCGGGTGGTGGCCCCGGACCTGCGGTTCACCGTGCCGGAGGGCGAGTTCACCGCCGTCATCGGGCCGAACGGGTGCGGCAAGTCGACGCTGCTCAAGGCTCTCGCCCGCACGCTGAAACCCCTGGCGGGCCAGATCATTCTGGACGGCGAACCGCTGCGCTCCCGGCGCCCGCGGGCCACCGCCCGGCGGATCGCCTCGCTCCCCCAGCACCCGGTGGCGCCGGAGTCACTGCGGGTGCGTGACCTGGTGGCCCGGGGCCGGCACCCGTATCACTCGCTGCTGCGGCAGTGGCTGCCGGGAGACGCCGAACTGGTGGACGACGCGATGGCCGCGACCGGCGTCACCGAACTCGCCGACCGCCTGCTGACCGACCTGTCGGGTGGTCAGCGGCAGCGCGCCTGGATCGCGATGGTGCTGGCGCAGCAGACCCGTTACGTGCTGCTCGACGAGCCCACCTCGTTCCTCGACCTGGCCCACCAGGTGGAACTGCTGCACCTGTGCCAGGACCTCTGCCGGCCGCCGCGCGAGGGCCAGGAGCAGGGTGGCCGCACGGTGCTGGCCGTGCTGCACGACGTCAACCAGGCCGCGCGCTACGCCTCACACCTGGTGGTGATGCACGAGGGCCGGATCGTGGCCACCGGCGCCCCGGCCGACGTGCTGAACGAGCAGCTGCTGAAAGACGTGTTCGGAGTGGACGCCGTGATCGGCGCCGACCCGCAGAGCGGCACGCCGATGGTCACCGTTCGCGCGCGTCCCGCTCGGCCTTGAACCTGGCCCACTCCCCGCCCAGCCGGCTGTCGATCAGCCAGCCCATGTAGTCGCGCATGTTGCGCACCCGCTCCCATGCCTTCCCGCCCTCACGCACCAGCGGCAGGGTCTCCTCGGCCAGCCGGCGCTGGTTGGTCAGGTACTCCTGCTCGCGGGCGAGGAACCCGGCCCAGACGTCCTCGTCCATCACGAAGAAGTGCGACCGCTCGCCCGGGCGCCGCACCCGGCGCACGAACCCCCGCTCCACCAGCGCCCGGGTGTACGACGACACCGAGCCCGCGCTGATGCCCAGCCGGGTGGCCAGTTCGCTCGGGCTGACCCCCTCGGACTCGTCCACCAGCAGGTAGCCGGCGATCAGCCCCTCGATGCGCGAGGCCCCGGTGGCCGACCAGTAATCGGCGAAACGCTCGACGAACCGGCGGGACTGGAACTCGTGCGCGCTGTGCATGCCGTCAGTATTTCAGTGCGGCGGCCCGGGTCAGGGGCGTTCGTCGCTCGCGAGCACGGCGTACAGCAGCGAGTCCCGCCACTGGCCGCCCCGCCGGAGGTGCTGCCGCATCAGGCCCTCCCGTCGCAGCCCGGACTTCTCCAGAACCCTTGCCGAGGCTGTGTTCCCGGGATCGCAGGTGGCGGTGATTCGGTGCAGGCCGAGCTGCCCGAAGCCGAGGTCGAGCACCGCCCGGGACGCCTCGGTGGCGTAGCCCTGCCCCCAGTGGTCGCGGCGCAGGATGTAACCGAAGTCGCCGCGCTGGTTCGCCGGGCTCTCCAGCCGCAGTTCGATGCCGCCGATCACCTGGCCCGAGCCCGCGTGCACGATCAGCCGGTTGTGGGTGCGGCGATCGGGCGCGGCCGCGGCGACCAGCTGCTCCGCCACGAAGGCCCGCGTGTCGTCGAGGGTGTTCGGTCCCCAGACCATGAACCGGCAGACCTCCGGATCACCGGCGTAGGCATGGACGGCGTCGACGTCGCCGGGGGCGATGTCGCGCAGGAGCAGTCGCGGGGTGTGCAGGTCGGTGTCGGCCACGCTCCGACCGTAGCGGCCGGGACGATCCGGGAGAACTCGTTATTTCCCCGTCCCGCCGGACAACGCGCGGGGCGGTTGCGGCGTCTGGTCATTCAGGTGGGGCCGGTCAGGGGGGAGCCGGCCGGCCCCACCCCCGACCGGCTCAGGACCGGCGTCAGCGGGCCAGCAGGGTGCGCATCCGGCTGATCCGCCCGCCGGTGATCGTGCCGATGTCGATGCCGCGCACCGCCGGCTCACCGCCGTCCGGGCCGAACGTCCAGGCGAGGGCCACCTCGTCGCCCGCGGCATAGAACGGCCCATCCTCGGCGAAGACGAAGTCCGCAGGGACCGCGCCGAGCACCGCCTGCGCCTTGCCGGTGATCCCGTCCCAGCCGGTCACGACCCCCTCGTCGTCCGAGAACTCGACGTCCTGGGTGTAGATGCGCTCGGCGACCGCGCGCCGGGCCTGCGGATCGCGCTGCCCGAACACGTCGTGCAGGTTGGCCCGCATGAGTGCGAGCAGCTGATCGTCGTCCATGATGATTCGGCTCCTGTTCTCAGATCTGGCTCGCGCCGCCGTCGACGTAGATCTCCGACCCGGTGACGAAGCTACTGCCCTTCCCGGCCAGGAACAGCACGGCGTCGGCGATCTCGTCCGGCTCGCCGAGGCGGGCCATCGGTACGCCCGAGGCCAGGCCGTCGAGCAGGGCGTCGGCCCCGGCCTCGTCGGCCGCCAGCCCGCGCAACCCGGGCGTGCCGATCGGCCCGGGGGCGATCGCGTTCACCCGGATCCCGCGGCCCACCAGCTCGGCCGCCCACGAGCGGGTGAACGAGCGCAGCGCGGCCTTGGTGGCGGCGTACACGCTGAACGACGGGCTGCCCTTCACGTCGATGTTGGAACTCGTGACGATCACCGACGCACCGCGGTTGAGCAGCGGCAACGCCTTCTGCACGGTGAAGATCGTGCCGCCGACGTTGGTGTTGAAGGTGGTCGCGTAGTGCTCCCAGGTGATGTCTTCGAGGGCGGCGAACTCACCGCCGCCGGCGTTGGCGAACAGCACGTCGAGACCCTGCCCGCGCTCGCGCACCGCATCGAAGACCCGGTCCAGGGCGTCCAGGTCGGCCACGTCGGCCTGCACGCCGACCGCGTTCGGGCCGATCTGCGCGACCGCGGCGTCGAGCACGTCCTTGCGGCGCCCGGTGACGAACACGGTCGCGCCCTCGGCCGCCAGCCGCCGGGCGGTCGCCAGGCCGATCCCCGCGGTCGCCCCGGTCACCAGTGCGGTCTTGCCGTCCAGCTGTCCCATGATCTGCTCCCTATATCTGTATCGTTCGGTACAGATGTCGAGAACTCCCGGGCCCCAGGGATTTATTTCTGTACCGATCGGTTAGAGTGTGACCATGACGACACAGGGCAGGCCGCGGGGCTTCGATCCGGACGCCGCACTGGACCGCGCCGTCGAGGTGTTCTGGCGGCACGGTTACGACGGCACCTCGATCGGCGACCTGACCGCGGCGATGGGCATCAACCGGCCCAGTCTCTACGCCGCGTTCGGCAACAAGGACGAGCTGTTCCGCCGTGCGGTGGGCCGCTACGCCGAGGTCGACATGGCCTACGCCCGTGAGGCTCTCGGGCAGCCGACCGCCCGCGAGGTGATCGAGGGCTTTCTGCGGGCCAACGCCGACGCGCTCACCCGCCCCGACCGGCCCGCCGGGTGCCTGTCCATCCAGGGCGGGCTGGCCTGCGCCGCCGGCAACGGCCAGATCGCCGAGTTCCTCGCCGCGAGCCGGCTGACCGGGGAAAAGCTTCTGGCCGAACGACTCCGGCGGGCCGTCGCGGAGAACGACCTGCCGGCGGACACCGACCCGGACGCGCTGGCGCGCTACGTGATGGTGGTGAGCGAGGGCAACGCGGTGCACGCCTCGGCCGGCGCCGATCGCGAACAGCTGCACGCCACGGTCGATCTCGCGGTGCGGGCACTGCCGGTGTGAACCCGTCCTCTCACGCCCCGGCCACCCGGCCGCGCCCCTCCCGCTTGGCCACGTACAGCTGCCGGTCGGCCGCGGCGGGCAGGTCGTCCAGCTCGGACACCGGACCGCGGTGCACGCCCAGGCTGATCGAGATCCGCAGCCCCGGCGCCACCTCGTCCCACGGGTGCTCGCACACCGCCGACACGATGGCCTGCGAGCGGGCCTCCCCCACGCCCTGGGTGTCCTGCGGCATCACCACCACGAACTCGTCGCCGCCCAGCCGGGCCGCCAGGTCCACCGGCCGCACCTGCCCGGCCAGCAGCGTGCCGATCCGGCGCAGCACCTGGTCGCCGACGTCGTGCCCGAACCGGTCGTTGACGGTCTTGAAGTGGTCCACGTCGATCATCATGATCACCAGATCGGCCGCCCGGCGCCCGGGCCGGGCCCGGCGGATCCGTTCCAGGTAGGCCCCGTAGGCGCGGCGGTTGCCCAGCCCGGTGAGGTCGTCCACGAACACCTGCCCGCGCAGGATCTCGTGCTCCACGCGGCGTCTTTCGGCGTCGATGGCCGAGCGCATCGACGCCATCCGGCCGAGCCGGGCGTTCCAGCGCAGCCCGGCCAGTTCGCGGGCGTAGAGCAGGGCGACGGGAGGCGTGCCCGGAGTGTGTGCGGCCAGGTTCAGGGCGAGCAGACGCACGTGCACCGGCACGTTGGGACCGATCGTGCACGCGCAGGCCTGGGCCAGCTGGGCGGCCCGGGCCGGGTCGCCGTCGCGGTGGGCACGGATCGCGTCGGCCACCGAGAGCATGGCGAGATTGGCGTCGGTGGCCGGGTTCCGGGCCTGCCGGGTGACCAGGGCGACGTCGGCCGGTGAGGGCCGGCCGGCCAGCGCGGCGAACAGGTCGGCGAAGGCGTGGATCATCGCCACCCAGGTCGGTGGCCAGTCCGGGGTCAGCGGCGGCAGGGCCTGCGGCAGCCACCGGGCGGCCGTGCGCCGGGCGGTGTCCCAGTCGCCCACCTCGGCACAGGCACAGGCCTCGTCGAGGGCCATGTCCAGGGCGTTGGCGTGCACCACGCGACGCTGCCGGGTCAGCACCTGGTCCCAGAACGGGTCGTGCGGCGCGGCGAACAGGGCCTCCAGCGGGCCGAGCTGCTCGGTGGCCAGTGGCCACAGGCCGAGGGCGTGGAACGCGCCCGCCACCTCCAGGTGGGCGGCCACCCGGTGCACGACCAGGCTGTCGGCGTCGTCCAGCTGGGCCACGGCCCGCACCAGCGGCTCGGCGCCGGACATCCCCTCGGGCAGGGCGAGGCGCACGTCGGCGGCGCGCTGGGCGGTGGTCGCCAGGGCGAGGGCGAGCAGGGCCGGGTCGCCGAGCGCGCGGGCGGAGTCGAGCATCGCCTCGACGTGCCCGGAGTCGTCCTGCCCGGCCTCCCGGGCCGCCAGCGAGCGGGCGAAGTGCAGCAGCAGGGCCACGTCGGCCCAGCCCGCCGTCCGGGCCCGGGCGTCGAGAGCGGCCACCGGGGCGGTGACGTCGTGATCCTGTGCGGCCTCGACGATTCCGTAGACCTCCCGCAGGGCGTCCTGATGCTGCCGGGCAGACGTCGTCCCCGCTTCCTCGGCCAAGATCACGTCACTCTCGGGCAGACTCTCGGGCACCGTCACCTCCGGCACTCCTCATCGGCAGGAACGAGGCGGGCACAAGGAGATCACCAGGACTGTCTGACCGGCGGCTGCCTACACTCGGCGCCTCTGCGGGTGCTCCTGGCGGAAGACGACGAAGTGCAACGAGGGGCTGCCCCGCTTTCACATCATCGCTATCCGAACATCAGAACAGCCATCCATCGGCAAAAGACAACGGCTCCGATCAGCATCTTCTGCTGACCGGAGCCATGTTTCGCGGTGAACCGCTTCGGTCGGGCTGACAGGATTTGAACCTGCGACCCCCTGACCCCCAGTCAGGTGCGCTACCAAGCTGCGCTACAGCCCGAACCGCTCCTCGCACCCGTTACCGGGCCCGTGAACGCTCCGCTAGCTTAGCGCATCCGCGACCCCGCCAAGTTCACGGGGCCGCGGATGCCAGGCCTCAGCGGGCCAGGGCGATGTTGACCAGCTTCGGCGCCCGCACGATCACCTTGGCCACCGTGGCCTCGCCGATCGCCTTCTTCACCGGGTCCGCCTCCAGGCTCAGGGCCCGCAGGTCGTCCTCGGTGATCGCGGCCGGCACCTGGAGCCGGGCCCGCACCTTGCCGTTGACCTGCACGATGCAGGTGACCTCTTCCTCGACGATCAGGGTCTTGTCCACCGTCGGCCAGGTGGTGGTCGCGACCGACGGCTCGTGGCCCAGCTTCACCCAGGCGTCGTCCGCCGTGAACGGCGCGAAGCAGGACAGCGCCACCACCAGCGCCTCCACGCCCTCCCGCACGGCCGGGTCGGCCGCGCCCGGGCCGCTGTCGACGGCCTGCTGGAGCAGCGTCGTCAGCTCCATCAGCCGCGCGATCACGACGTTCTGGCGACCGGCCTCCATCTTGGAGGTGATCTCGTCGAACAGCCGGTGCACGCCCCGGCGCACGGCCAGGTCACCGTCGGCGGGCGAGGACCCGGCGGACGAGACCGGCACCGCCGAGGCCAGGCGCCGCACCCGGTTCAGCCACTTCACCGAGCCGGCCGGGGAGACGGCGGCCCAGTCGATGTCGTCCTCCGGCGGGCCGGCGAAGATCATCGTGACCCGGACGGCGTCCGGGCCGTAGGCCGCGATCTGCTCCTGGAGGTTGACCAGGTTGCCCAGCGACTTGCTCATCGCCTTGCCGTCCATGATGACCTGACCCTGGTTGGTCAGGCGCCTGAACGGCTCGGTGAAGTGCAGCAGCCCGGCGTCGTGCAGGGCCTTGGTCATGAAGCGCGCGTACAGCAGGTGCAGGTTCGCATGCTCCTTGCCGCCGATGTAGTGGTCGACGGGCAGCCAGCGCTTCACGCCCTCGGGGTCGAACGGCCCCTGGTCGTAGTCCGGGTTCGGGAAACGCAGGTAGTACCAGGACGAGTCGACGAACGTGTCCATCGTGTCGGTGTCCCGGCGGGCCGGCTTGCCGCACTGCGGGCAGTCCACCTTCAGCCACTCGGTGGCCGTGCCCAGCGGCGACTGGTTGTCGTCGGGCTTCAGCGAGAAGCCGGTCTCCGGCAGCTTCACCGGCAGCTGGTCGACGGGCACGCCGACCTCGCCGCAGTCGGCGCAGTGGATGATCGGGATCGGCGTGCCCCAGAACCGCTGCCGCGACAGCAGCCAGTCACGCAGGCGGTAGGTGATCGCGCCCTCGCCGACGCCGGACTTCTCCAGGTGGCCGATGATCGCGGGCAGCGCGTCGGCGGACGAGAGCCCGTCGAACTCGCCCGATCCCACCATCGTGCCGCGCGCGGCCGTGGCCACCCCGGTGACCGCCGGGTCGTCCTCACCGGTGTCGACCACCGTGCGCACCGGCAGGCCCATCGCCTTGGCGAAGTCCAGGTCGCGCTGGTCGTGCGCGGGCACCGCCATCAGCGCGCCGGTGCCGTAGTCGGCCAGCACGTAGTCCGACGCGTACACCGGGATCTGCTCGCCGTTGACCGGGTTGATCGCGTAACTGCCCAGGAACACACCGGTTTTCGCGCGGTCCGACGACAGCCGCTCGACCTCGGAGGTACCGCCCAGCTCGGCGATGTACTTCTCCAGGGCGTCCCGGTTCTCGTCGGTGACCAGCTCACGCGCCAGCGGCGCGTCGGCGGCCACCACGAAGAAGGTCGCGCCGTAGAGGGTGTCGGGACGCGTGGTGAACACCCGCACCGGCTCGTCGCGGCCGACGATCCTGAAGTCGACGTGGGCGCCGGACGAACGCCCGATCCAGTTGCGCTGCATGGCCAGGATGTCTTCGGGCCAGGTGCCCTTGAGCTGGTCCATGTCGTCGAGCAGACGCTGCGCGTAGTCGGTGATCCGGAAGAACCACTGGGTCAGGTTGCGGCGCTCGACCGTGGTGCCGCAACGCTCACACCTGCCCTGGATGACCTGCTCGTTGGCCAGGACGGTGTGGTCCTTCGGGCACCAGTTGACCGGCGAGGCCTTGCGGTAGGCCAGGCCCTGGTCGAACAGCTTCAGGAAGATCCACTGGTTCCAGCGGTAGTACTCCGGGTCGGACGTGTGCAGCCGGGTGCGCCAGTCGAACGAGACGCCCAGCCGCTTGAACGACGCCGCCTGCACGGCGATGTTGTCGTAGGTCCACTCCCGCGGGTGCAGGTCACGCTTGATCGCCGCGTTCTCGGCGGGCAGCCCGAAGCTGTCCCAGCCGATCGGGTTCAGCGTGTTCAGGCCCCGCAGCCGGTCGAACCGGGCGATGACGTCGCTGATCGAGTACACCTCGGCGTGGCCCATGTGGAGGTCACCGGAGGGGTACGGATACATGCTGACGATGTACGAGCGCTTCTCGCGACCGTCGGCGGCTTCGTCGTGACCGGGCTCGGGGGCGGCGAGACCGTGGGCCTCGAAGGTGCGCCGCTCGTCCCACACCTTGACCCACTGGTCCAGGTCGATCTGGTCGACGGTGTCCCGCCGCTCGTCATGCTCGCTCATATCGCCCAACATCTGCCTGGTTCTGGGAGGTTGACCTTCCAACTCTAGTGGACCCACAACCGCCCATCCCTCACAGAAATTCTCCAGGGACCTCGAAGACCGGCCGCAGACCCTACACAGCAGGCGCATGGATGCCGTTGATCTCCTCTGAGGATCCAGCACACCAGCGCAGCAGACCAGGAGCGACGTGAGCCCCGAACAGCAGCAGATCCCCGACCCGGTGACCGACAACGCCGCCTACGTGCGCGCCGTGCACGACAAGGGCCTCGGCTTCGACCTGCGCACCATGTCGCGCCGCAAGATGCTCGGCGCCTTCGGCGGCATCGGTGCCATGTTCGTCCTCAGTGCGTGCGGTGACGACTCCACCTCCAGCGCGAGCAGCACGACCTCCGGCGGCATCACCGAGATCGAGTCGGAGACCAACGGCCCCTACCCCGCCGACGGCACCAACGGCGTCGACGTGCGCACCGAGTCGGGCATCGTGCGCAGCGACATCACCTCGTCGTTCGGCGACTCGACGACCACGGCGGAGGGCGTTCCGCTGACCATCGAGTTCACCATCACCGACCTGAGTGGCGCACCGATCTCCGGTGCCGCGGTGTATGTCTGGCACTGCGACCGCGACGGCAACTACTCGCTCTACTCCGAGGGCATCACCGACGAGAACTACCTGCGCGGCATCCAGGAGACCGACGCGGACGGCGTGGTCTCGTTCACCAGCATCTACCCCGCCTGCTACACCGGCCGGTGGCCACACATCCACTTCGAGGTGTACTCCTCGGTGGCCGACGCGACCAGCGGTGACGGCACGATCCGCAAGACCTCGCAGATGGCGCTGCCGGAAGACACCGACGACCTGGTCTACGCCACTGACGGTTACAGCAAGAGCGTCACCAATCTGAGCCAGGTGACGATCGCCGACGACAACGTGTTCGGCGACGACGACGCGGCCACCGAGCTGGGCACCGTCACCGGCAGTGTGAAGGCCGGCTTCGTGGCGAAGCTGACCGCCGCCATCGACCCGGACGGCACCGACGACCAGGGCTCGGCCGGCGGTTCGGGCGGCGCCGAGGCCCCGCCGACCGGTGGGGCCGGCGGCACGCCGCCCAGCGGTGCTCCCTCCGGTGGTGCCGGTGGCACCCCGCCGAGCGGTGCGGCCCCGAGCGGCGCCGCGACGCCGACGGCCACGGCGAGTTAGGCGCCTCCGGGCAAAATGATGGACGACGATGAGCTCGCACGGAGCTCATCGTCGTCCACAGTTCGGCGCTCTTACTTCTTGCGGGAACGCTTTTCGCGCGGCCGCACCGACACCTCGATCGGTGTGCCCTCGAACCCGAACTCCTCACGCAGCCGGCGCTCGATGAAGCGGCGGTACCCGGCCTCGAAGTAGCCCGAGGTGAACAGCACGAACCGCGGCGGCCGGGTGGACACCTGCGAGCCGTACAGAATGCGCGGCTGCTTGCCGCCACGCACCGGGTGCGGGTGGGACTGCATGATCTCGGCCAGCAGCGAGTTCAGCTTGCCGGTCGGCACCCGGGTGTCCCACGACTCCAGCGCCGTGTCGAGCGCCGCGGTGAGCCGGTTGACGTGCCACTTCGTGGACGCCGACACGTTGATCCGCGGTGCCCACTGCACCTGCACCAGGTCGGTCTCGTACTCGCGCTCGAGGAACTTGCGGCGTTCCTCGTCCATCAGGTCCCACTTGTTGTAGGCCAGGACGAGGGCGCGGCCGGAGTCCACGATCATCGAGATGATGCGCTGGTCCTGCTCGGACAGCGGCTCGCTGGAATCCAGCAGCACGACCGCCACTTCGGCCTTCTCCAGCGCGGCCTGCGTGCGCAGCGAGGCGTAGAAGTCGGCGCCGCGGGTCAGGTGCACACGCCGCCGGATGCCCGCGGTGTCGACGAAACGCCACTTGCGGCCGTTGATGTCGATGATCTCGTCGACCGGGTCACGGGTGGTGCCGGCGACCGAGTCGACCACCACCCGGTCCTCGCCCGCGAGAGCGTTGAGCAGACTGGACTTTCCGACGTTCGGCCGGCCCAGCAGCGCGACCCGGCGCAGACCGCCGCCCGCCTCCTGCGGCACCGCCGAGTGCTCGGGCAGCGCGGCCAGCACGGCGTCGAGCAGGTCACCGCTGCCCCGGCCGTGCAGCGCGGAGACCGGGTACGGCTGACCCAGACCGAGCGACCACAGCGCCGCGGCCTCCAGCTCGCCGCGGGTGTCGTCGACCTTGTTCGCGGCCAGGATCACCGGCTTCTTGGTGCGGCGCAGCAGCTTGACCACGGCCTCGTCGGTCGCGGTGGCGCCCACCTGGCCGTCGACCACGAACAGCACGGCGTCGGCCAGCTCGATCGCGATCTCGGCCTGCTCGGCCACCCGGCCGGCCAGGCCCTTCGCGTCGTGCTCCCAGCCACCGGTGTCGACGACCACGAAAGGCCTTCCGGCCCACTCGGTCTCGTAACGCACCCGGTCGCGGGTGACACCCGGCACGTCTTCGACCACGGCCTCACGACGGCCGAGCACCCGGTTGACGAGCGTGGACTTGCCGACGTTCGGGCGACCGACGATGGCCAGCACCGGCAACGGGCCGGACCGGTCGTCGGCGTCGAAGCCCCGGCCCTCGGCGTCGAGCAGCCGCAGGTCGGACTCGGACAGGTCGTACTCGGCCAGCCCGGCACGCAGCGCGTGGTCCAGGCCGGGCTTCTCGGCTTCTTCGGTCCCGTAGCCGGCCGCCAGGTCGTGGACGACGGTCTCTTCGGGGAGGTCTTGCTTGGACATCAGGAAACGGCACCAGCCCTGGCAGTTCGATCGCTGTCGTCGAGGTCGGTGACCGTACCGGTGACGATGCGGGTGATGGCGGCCAGCACGGCATCGACGGTCTGCTCGAAGTCGAGCGCCGAGGAGTCCAGGTGCAGCACGCCGTCCGCGGCGACCTCGAAGTTGGAAACGGTGGAGTCGTCGGAGTCACGGCGCACGATCTGGTCGCGCGTGGCCTCGACCGACGCGGCGTCGGCCGTGCCGTGCAGCTCCTTCGCCCGGCGGGCCAGACGGGCCTCCTCGCTCGCGGTGAGCAGGATGCGCACGTCGGCGTCGGGGGCGACGACGGTGGTGATGTCGCGGCCCTCGGCCACGACACCCTGGTGCGTGCCGACACGGGCGGCCTGGATCAGGTCACGCTGACGCTTCAGCAGTTCGGCGCGCACCTCGAGGTTGGTCGCGACCTTGGAGACCACCGTGGAGATGGCGGTCTCGCGGATGGCCGCGGCGACGTCGTGGTCGCGCACCCGCACGCCGGGGGCGGACGGGTCGGTGCCCATGGTCAGGTCCAGGTCACGCACGTGCTGGGCAACCTCGGGAGCGTCGGTCAGGTCGACGCCGGCCTCCAGCACCGACCAGGTGGCGGCCCGGTACATCGCACCGGTGTCCAGGTACTCGAGGCCCAGCCGGCGTGCCACCTCACGCGACACGCTGGACTTGCCCGAACCGGAAGGGCCGTCGACGGCGATCACCAGGGGGCGCGCTTCAGCGGGGACGGACTGCGCGGACACGGTGATACCTCCGGGAATCGGCTGGACTGGGCGGCGCGCATGCTTCGTGACCGCGATCGGCCTCCATGGCCCTCACGGTCAACGCCACACAGGTACATGACCTTCCTAGGTTAGTGGAGACCACGGCCACATACCGCATCGCGCGCACGGCACCACCCGTCCAGCGCGCCCGATCCGGCCTTTTGACCGGGAGCCCGGGCTCAGGACACCACGTGCCAGCCCTTCGCGGTCAGCGCCGCCTCCAGCACGTCACGCGCCGCGGGCAGCACCGAGACACTGCCGAGCCCGACCCGGGCGCCGGGCGAGTGCTCCAGGCTGAACTCCTCCACGTTGACGCCGGCCTCGCCGATGTCGTCGAACAGCCGGGCCAGCTCGCCCGGGCTGTCCGGCAGCAGGGCGGTGACCACCGCGTACCGGGTCTGCGGGTCGCCGTGCTTGCCGGGGATCCGCTCGCGGCCCTCCCGGCCGTTGTGGATCACCTGGGCGACGGCGGCGCGGGCGCCCACCGCCTCGTCGTGCCGCAGCGCGTCGAGCGCCACGATCAGGTGGTCCAGGTCGACCCGCAGGTCTTTGAGCACGTTCACCACCGGGGCGGCGTTGGCGGAGAGGATCTGCGCCCACAGCACCGGGTCGCTGTCGGCGATCCGGGTGACGTCGCGCAGCCCCTGACCGGCCAGGCCGACGGCCGGGTCGGCCGCCCGGACCAGGCGCGAGGCCACCAGGCTGGCCGCCAGCTGGGGCACGTGCGAGACCAGCGCCACCGCCTCGTCGTGCTCACCGGCGGGCATGAACACCGGCATCGCCCCGAGCGCGAGCGCGAGCATCCGCACCGTCTCGTTGCGGGGGTGGTGGCGTTCGGGTGAGGACGGCGAGGGGCACACCACCCACGGCCGCCCGAGGAAGAGGTCGGCGCGGGCCGCGGTCGGCCCGGAGCGTTCCCGGCCGGCCATCGGATGCCCGCCGACGTACCGCTCGGCGCCGGGGATCCCCGGCATCACCGCCGCGATCTGGCCCTTCACGCTGGCCACGTCGGTGACCGTGGCCTGCGGGTGGGCGGCCAGCTCGGCGCGCACCACCTCGGCGGTGACGTCGGGCGGGGCCCCGACCACCACCAGCGACACCGGTTCGTCACCCGGATCCGGCTCGCCGGCCCCGACGTCCCGGGCCAGGGCCAGCGCGGTGGGTGACGGGTCGTGCAGGAGCACCCGCACGCCCAGGCCGCGCAGCCCCAGCCCGATGCTCGCGCCGAGCAGGCCGGTGCCGACGATGCGGACGGTGCCGAGTTCGGCCGCCGCAGCCGGATCCAGGCTCATCGTCAGTCTTCCGGGACGGACGGGATGCCGGCCCGCAGGGTGTGCGTGCCGCGCAGGTAGCGGTTCTGGATCTGGTCACGCTCCAGGTCGGTGTCGACGTGTGCCACCAGCCGCACCAGCCGTGGCATGGCGCCCTCGACGTGCATCTCCTGCACGCAGATCAGCGCCGGGTCGTTCAGGCCGAGCTGCCGCGCGGCCACCGCCGGCGCCACGCTGGTGACGTCCTGCGTGGCGGTGAAGATGATGCTGATGACCGAGTCCTGGTCGAGCTTGTTGCTCTCCATCACGTCGGCCACCAGCTCACGGGTGCGCGCGAGTACGTGTTCCCGCTCGTCGACGTCCACCTGCGTCGCTCCCCGGATCGCCCGGACAGCCATGGTTCCTCCTAGTGCACTGCTGCGTGAAAGACGTTGCGCGCAGGGCAATCTCTACAAGCCGGCGGCTTCGAACAGCTTGCTGAGCTCTTCGCCGTGGATCGCCCGGGTACGCCCTGAACGCAGGCCCCCCATCTGCACCGGCCCGATCTGGGTCCGGCAGAGCTGGAGCACCGGGTAGCCCACCTCGGCCAGCATCCGCCGGACGATGTGGTTGCGCCCCTCGTGGAGGGTGATCTCGAGAAGCGCCTTTCCGGGCCGGGAGTCGACCATCCGGAAGGAGTCGACCTTGACCGGGCCGTCTTCCAGCTCGATCCCGGCCCGAAGCTTTTTGCCGATGTCCTTGGCCACCGGCCCGGCCACCTCGGCCAGGTAGGTCTTCGGCACCTCGTGGCTGGGGTGCGTCAGGCGGTGGGTGAGGTCACCGTCGTTGGTGAGGATGAGCAGGCCCTCGGTGGCCGTGTCCAGCCGGCCGACGTGGAACAGCCGCTCGTCCAGGGCGTTCGGCCGCTGCGACAGGATGTCGCCGACGCACGGCCGGCCCTCCGGGTCGGACATCGTGGTGACGACGCCCGGCGGCTTGTTCAGCGCCAGGTAGATGAGCGAGGTGTCGAGCTGGAGCCGCACGCCGTCGACGTGCACCACGGCCGTCTTCGGGTCGATGCGCACGCCGAGCTCGCGCACCGTGACGCCGTCGACCTGCACCCGGCCGGCCTCGATCAGGTCCTCGCTGGCCCGCCGCGAGGCGACGCCGGCCTGGGCCAGCACCTTCTGGAGCCGCACCCCGTCCGGGTCGTGCACGTCCTTGGCGGGGGCGGACTTCTGCGGGGAACGCTGCTGCACCGGGCGGGCACCGGCCGGTGCGCCGGAGCGGTCGCGGCCGCCGACGGTGGCGCGCTTGCCACCGGGCACGACGGGCCGCCGGCCCGCCTTGGCGACGCCGTGGGAAGAGGGTTTACGGGGCTTGGGGGGAGTCATCAAACACCTGCCGGGAAGTCGTCGAGGGCGTCTACCTCGGGCAGGAACGGCGCCAGCGCGGGCAGCGAGTCCAGTGAGGTCAGGCCCAGTTTGTGCAAGAACATCTGGGTGGTGCGGTAGAGCGTGGCGCCGGTCTCGGGGTCGTTGCCGGCGTCTTCGACCAGCCCGCGGGTGACCAGGGTGCGCATCACCGCGTCCACGTTCACCCCACGGACGGCGGACACCCGCGCCCGGCTCACCGGCTGCCGGTAGGCCACGATGGCGAGGGTCTCCAGGGCGGCCTGGCTGAGCTTGGAGGTCTGCCCGTCGAGGACGAAGCGCTCCAGCACCGGCGAGAATTCCGCCCGGCTGTAGATGCGCCAGCCACCGGCCACGCGCCGCAGCTCGAACCCGCGCGCGGCGTCGTCGTAGTCCGCCACCAGGCCGGCCAGCAGCTCGGTGACCTGCCCGACGGTGACGTCGAGGGCGGCGGCCAGCTGGATCTCCTCGACCGGGTGCTGCACCACCATGAGCACGGCCTCCAGGGCCGCGCGGGCACCGCCGGGCAGGTCGTCGAGATCGGGGACGTCACTCGTCCCCGGTTCGTCCTGGGGCACCGGTTCGCCCGCGACGGGGACCGGCGACCCGGTCGTCTCACCCGTGGTCACCCCGGGCCCGTCCTCGTCACTCACCCGTCCATCATGCCCTGTCCACCCGGGTGCCCCCGACATCGTTCGACCGGGGACCGCTCCGCGGACGGGTCAGGAGGTCGGCTGCGGCTGTCCTGCGGGCAGCCCCGTGGACAGCCCGGTGGACGGCTCGGTGACGCCCTCGAACTCGTCCACCTGGATCTCGTCCAGGTCGGCGCCGGTCCAGCGCACGGTCAGCTCGCCCAGCGGCGACACCTGGTCGAAGGCGACGGCGGCCTCACGGAACAGCTCCAGCAGGGCCAGGAACCGGGCGATCACCACCAGCTTGCCGTCGGCGTCGGTGACCAGCTGGCGGAAGCTCGCGGTCTGCACCCGGCGCAGCCGCTCCACGATCAGGGCGGCCTGCTCCCGCACGCTGACCGCGGGGCTGTGCAGGTGGTCGAGCTTGACCCGGGGCGGTTCCTTCGGGGTGAGGGCTTTGGCGGCGAGCTCGGCGAACTGGAGCGGCGTCAGGCCGAGCACCAGTTCGGGCAGCAGCTTGGTCAGGTGCTCCTCGACCGGCACGTCCCGCGGGGTGCGCCGGTTCTCCGCCTCGATCCGGGTGGTGAACGTGGCGGCGACGTCCTTGAACGCGCGGTACTGGAGCAGCCGGGCGAACAGCAGGTCGCGGGCCTCCAGCAGGGCCAGGTCCTCGTCGTCCTCCACCTCGGCGGCCGGCAGCAGACGGGCGGCCTTGAGATCGAGCAGGGTGGCGGCGACCAGCAGGAACTCACTCACCTCGCCGAGGTCCCAGTCCGCGCCCATGGCCCGCACATAGGCCAGGAAGTCGTCGGTGACCTGGGAGATCGCGATCTCGGTGACGTCCAGCTTGTGCTTCGAGATCAGGCCGAGCAGCAGGTCGAAGGGGCCGTCGAAGTTGTCGAGATGCACGGCGAAGCCGGTGCCCCGACCGGGCAGCACACCCCCGGGTGTGACCTCACCATCGGCTTGAGGGACGACGGGGGCGTCCGGAACGGTCTGGACGTCGTCCCCGGTCGAACCCTCGCGCAGATCGATCGTGGGCGAGCCGTCGGTGCCGGTCAGGTCGATCGTGACCGGCTGCTCACCGGCCTGCGCGGTCTGGGCGTCCTGCGCGGTGGGGAGTTCCTCGGTGGGCAAGATCGGCTCAGGCGGCGTCGCCGCGCGCGATCAGCTCGCGGGCCAGCAGACGGTAGGCGTAGGCACCGGCGTGCGACGAGGCGTAGGTGGTGATCGGCTCGGCCGCGACGGTCGCGTCGGGGAACTTCACGGTGCGGCCGATCACGGTGTGGAACACCCGGTCGCCGAACGCCTCGACCACCCGGGCCACCACCTCACGGCTGTGCAGGGTGCGCGGGTCGTACATGGTGGCCAGGATGCCGTCGACCTCCAGGCCGGGGTTGAGCCGGTCCTTCACCTTCTCGATCGTCTCGACCAGCAGCGCCACACCGCGCAGCGCGAAGAACTCGCACTCCAGCGGGATCACCACACCGTGCGAGGCGGTCAGCGCGTTGATGGTGAGCAGGCCCAGCGAGGGCTGGCAGTCGATGAGCACCACGTCGTAGTCGTCGAGCACCGGGCGCAGGGCCCGGCTCAGCACGGTCTCCCGGGCCACCTCGCTGACCAGCTGCACCTCGGCCGCGGACAGGTCGATGTTGGCCGGCAGCAGGTCGAGGTCCTGGTAGTCGGTCGAGCGGATCGCGTCGGCCACCGGGGTGCCGCGGTCCATCAGCACGTTGTAGATGGTGCGGTCCAGCTCGTGCGGGTTGATGCCCAGCCCCACCGACAGGGCGCCCTGCGGGTCGAAGTCGACCAGGAGCACCCGGCGCCCGTACTCGGCGAGCGCCGCGCCCAGGTTGATGGTGGACGTGGTCTTGCCGACGCCACCCTTCTGGTTGCACATGGCGATGATGCGCGCGGGGCCGTGCGTGGCGAGGGGCGCGGGTTCGGGGAACGCCGGCATCGGGCGGTTGGTCGGGCCCTCACCGCCGGAACTCACGAGCGATAAGCCGTCACCGCCTCCCCGCTCGACGGCTATGTTCGACAAAGCCGCAGCGGATGTGTCATTCGTCACGTCGTCTCCTCGGTAGCGCTGGTCGACGGTGGGCCGACATCGGGACATGACACCGGACGTTCGTCGGTGTCCATCCTCGCGCGTCGCCGGTCGGGACCAGGCGAGGCTAGTCGGCGCGTCGCCTGGTACTCAAGCTCGGATCCGCGCTATGCGCGGCTTCCTCCGCGCGAAGAGCCCGGGGGTGCGCTGCCACATATACCTCACGCAGCGTGTCCGCGGTGACACGCGTGTACAGCTGGGTAGTGGTGACCGAGGCGTGCCCGAGCAACTCCTGCACCACCCGTACGTCGGCCCCGCCCTCCAGCAGGTGGGTGGCGAAGGAGTGCCGCAGCGTGTGCGGGGAGACCCGGCCGGACAGGCCCGCCCGGTCGGCGGCGCCGGCCAGCACCGCCCAGGCGCTCTGCCGGGACAGCGGCCCGCCGCGGGCGTTGAGGAACACCGCCGGCGACCCCTTGCCCCGCACCGCCAGGGCCGCCCGCCCGCGCACCAGATAGGCGTCGACCGCGGCCACCGCGTAGCTGCCGATCGGGACGATGCGTTCCTTGTCGCCCTTGCCGCGCAGCCGCACCAGGCCGGAGCCCAGGTCGAGGTCGTCGATGGCGCAGCCCACCGCCTCGCTGATCCGGGCGCCGCAGCCGTAGAGCAGTTCGAGCAGCGCCCGGTCGCGCAGCCCGGTCGGGGTCTCCGGCGGGCCGGCCGCCCCGAGCACCCGCTCCACGGCGTCCAGGCTGATCGCCTTGGGCAGCCGTTTCGGCTGCGACGGGGGCTGCACCTGCCCGGCCGGATCGGTGGCCGTGCGGCCCTCCAGCAGCAGGAACCGGTGGAACCCGCGCACCGCCACCACGTGCCGGGCGGCCGAGCTGGCGCTCAGCCGGGCGGCGCCGTCGTCGCCGGTGCGGATGGCGGCGAGAAAATTGGTGACGTCCGCCTCGGTCACCGCGGCCGGGTCACCGATGCGGTGGTTCAGCAGGAAGTCGACGTACCGGCGCAGGTCACGCCGGTACGCCCCCAGGGTGTTCGCGGCCAGGCCCCGCTCGACCGCGAGATGGTCGAGATAGCCCGTCAGGGCCTCGTCCAGAGGGCTCGACGTCCGCGCCCCCGGGGCGGACGTCGCGGGCGCAGTCAGGCCAGCACCTCGGCGAGCGCCACGGACGGCATCTCGTGCGCCGCCGCCACCGGCGCGCTGACCACCGCGCCGTCATGGGTGTTCAGCCCCAGGGCCAGCGCCGGGTCGGCCCGCAGCGCCTCGCGCCAGCCGCGCCCGGCCAGCTCGACGACGTAGGGCAGGGTGACGTTGGTGAGGGCGTAGGTGCTGGTGTGCGGCACCGCGCCGGGCATGTTGGCGACGCAGTAGAACACCGAGTCGTGCACCGGGTAGGTCGGGTCGGCGTGGGTGGTGGGCCGGCTGTCCTCGAAGCAGCCGCCCTGGTCGATCGAGATGTCGACCAGCACGCTGCCCGGCCGCATGCCGGCCACCTGCTGGTTGGAGATCAGCCGGGGTGCCTTCGCCCCGGCCACCAGCACCGCCCCGATCACCAGGTCGGCGTCGCGGATCGCGGTCTCGACCTCCAGCGCGTTGGACGCCACGGTCTGCACGTGACCCTGGTAGATCCGGTCCATCCGGCGCAGCTTCTCGATGTCGCGGTCGAGCACCAGCACCTCGGCCTGCATGCCCAGCGCGATGGCCGCGGCGTTGGCCCCGGCCACCCCGGCGCCGAGGATGACCACCTTGGCCGCGTACACGCCGGAGACCCCGCCGAGCAGGATGCCGCGCCCGCCCTCGGCCCGCATCAGCGTGTGCGCGCCGACCTGCGGGGCGAGCCGGCCGGCCACCTCGCTCATCGGGGCGAGCAGCGGCAGCGACCGGTCGGGCAGCTGGACGGTCTCGTAGGCGATGGCGGTGACCTGGCGTTTCACCAGTTCCTCGGTGAGCGGCCGGTCGGCGGCCAGGTGCAGGTAGGTGAACAGCACCTGGCCCGGGCGCATCCGCTCGTACTCGGCCGGGATCGGCTCCTTCACCTTGAGCACCAGCTCGGCCCCGGCCCAGACCTCGTCGGCGGTGGGCAGGATGCGTGCCCCCGCGGCGACGTAGTCGGCGTCGGTGACGGACGAGCCCTCACCGGCCCCGGCCTCGATGATGACCTCGTGCCCGGCCCGCACCAGCTCGTGCACCCCGGGCGGGGTGATCGCGACCCGGTACTCGTGGTTCTTGATCTCGCGCGGAACCCCGACCCTCACTCGACCAGCCGCCTCTCGTCAGCATGACGCCTCAATGATCAGCTTCGAGGGCCACTCTAGGCCGGAGGTCCGACCGGCACAGCGCGACGCGTCGGCCGGACGCTTCGAGGCGAAAGTGTCGGTGCCCTGTGATTCGATCTTCGGCATGAGCGGACGGTTCGTACCGTATGCGGCCACCCCAGGCCGCGCGATCGCGCAGGTCCTCGCCGACATCAGCGTGCTGGTGTGGGTGGTGGCCTGGTACTACGTCGCCAGGGCCGTGCACACGGCGATCTCGGCCATCGCCGATGTCGGCGCCGACGTGGAGAGTGGCGCCCACGGCATCTCCAGCAACCTGGGCGGGGCCGGTGACAGCGCGGGTGACATCCCGCTGGCCGGCGACGCCCTGTCCAAACCGCTGAGATCGGCGGCCGACGCCGCGCAGAACATCGCGAACGCCGGGCACGGTCTCGACGAGCGGGCCACCACACTGGCCGTGCTGCTCGCGCTGGCGGTCTCGGTCCCGCCGGTGCTGGCCGTCGTGGTGCCCTGGCTGTTGCTGCGGGTGCGGTTCGCCCGGCGGGCGGGGGCCACCGCGGCCCTGGCCCGCACCGAGGGCGGTGCCGACCTGCTCGCCCTGCGGGCCCTGGCCTCCCGGCCGATGCCCCGGCTGCTGAACATCTCCGACGACCCGCTGGAGGGCTGGCGCAGCGGCGACCCGGAGGTGGTGCGCCGCCTTGCCGCCCTGGAACTGCGGGCGTCGGGGCTGAAATAGGAACGCGCGCCGGGCGGCTCGGCCCGCGTCCCGCACGCCGCAGGGCCACCCGCCTCACCAGGCGGGTGGCCCTCAGGTCACAACGAACAGGTCGGGCAGCCGGTCAGCGGTAGTTCCGGTGCGCCGGCCAGGGCGCGTCGGCGGGCCGCAACGTGGACCAGCCGGCCGCCTTCGCCGCCACCGCGGCGAGGATGCCGATCACCGCACCGGGGTTGTGGATCGCCCCGGCCAGCACCGCGTCCCGGGCCTCGTCGAGCGGGACCCAGCGGGTGGGCATGTTCAGTTCCTCCTCGCCCCGCTGGTAGCGCTCGGCCTCCGGCACCTCGGACACGCCCCGCGCCAGGTAGCAGCGCAGCGCCTCGTTGCTGCCGCCGGGCGAGTTGAACCACTCGGCCAGCAGCGACCATTCGGCCGCCCGCAGGTCGGCCTCCTCGAGCAGCTCGCGCTGCGCGGCCGCCACCGGGTTCTCCCCCGGCACGTCGAGCAGGCCGGCCGGCAGCTCCCACAGCTCCATCTGCACCGGATGCCGGTACTGCCGGATCATCAGCACCCGCTCCTGGTCGTCCAGGGCCAGCACGGTGACCGCCCCCGGATGGTCCATCAGCTCACGGGTGACCTGTCCGGCCTCGCCGAGGTCGACCTTCTCCGACACGATGTCCCAGATCTTGCCGTGGTGGATCAGGTCGTGGGCGAGAACCGGCCGGGGGGCGAGGAAGTCCTCGAAGTCGGGTGCGGTCACGCCGTCACCGGGGCCTGGTCGACCACGGGCTCCGGCTCGGGGGCGACCTCCTGGCGGGGCGTCTCCACGTCGACGAGCCGCTCGGCCCGCTGCCGGTCGACGGCCGCGGCGATCAGCCCGGCGAACAGCGGGTGCGCCTTGTCCGGGCGGGACTTGAACTCCGGGTGCGCCTGGGTGCCCACGTAGTACGGGTGCACCTCGCGCGGCAGCTCCACGAACTCGACCAGCGACCGGTCGGGAGACATCCCGGAGAACGAGATGCCGGCGTCCTCCAGCTGCTTGAGGTAGTGGTTGTTGACCTCGTAGCGGTGCCGGTGCCGCTCGGACACCTTCGCGCTGCCGTAGACCTCACGCACGATGCTGCCCTCGGCGAGCACGGCCGGGTAGGCACCCAGCCGCATCGTGCCGCCCATGTCGCCCTCGCCGGAGACGATGTCCTTCTGCTCGTCCATGGTGGCGATCACCGGGAAGTCGGCGCCCGGCTCGAACTCGGTGCTGCTGGCACCGGGCAGGCCGGCCACGTTGCGGGCGTACTCGATCACCATGCACTGGAGGCCGAGACACAGCCCCAGGGTGGGGATCTGGTTCTCGCGGGCCCAGCGCAGCGCGCCGAGCTTACCCTCGATGCCACGCACCCCGAAACCGCCCGGCACGCAGATCGCGTCGACGCCGCGCAGCGCCTTCGAGGCGCCCTCGGGCGTGGAGCAGGTGTCGGAGGCGACCCAGCGGATCTTCACCTTCGCGTCCTGGTCGAAACCGCCGGCGCGCAGCGCCTCGGTCACCGACAGGTAGGCGTCGGGCAGGTCGATGTACTTGCCGACCAGTGCCAGCTCCACGTGGTGGCGCGGCTGGTGCACGCGGCGCAGCAGCTCGTTCCAGTCGTCCCACTCGACGTCGCGGAACGACAGGCCCAGACGGCGCACGACGAACGCGTCGAGGCCCTCCGAGTGCAGCACCTTCGGGATGTCGTAGATCGACGGCGCGTCGGCGCAGTTGATCACGGCCTCCTGGTCGACGTCGCAGGTGAGGGCCAGCTTGCGCTTCATGTCCTCGGGGATGTCCCGGTCGGACCGGCAGATCAGCGCGTCCGGCTGGATGCCGATGTTGCGCAGCGCCGCCACCGAGTGCTGGGTCGGCTTGGTCTTGAGCTCGCCGCTGGGCGCCAGGTAGGGAACCAGCGAGACGTGCAGGAACAGCACGTTCTCCCGGCCCACGTCGCGGCGCACCTGACGGGCGGCCTCGAGGAACGGCAGCGACTCGATGTCGCCCACGGTGCCGCCGATCTCGGTGATGATCACGTCGGCCACGTCGGCCTGGGCCCGCATCCGGGCCTTGATCTCGTCGGTGATGTGCGGGATCACCTGCACGGTGTCACCGAGGTACTCGCCGCGCCGTTCCTTGGCGATCACGGCCGAGTAGACCTGGCCGGTGGTGACGTTGGCCGACTGGTTGAAGTTGACGTCGAGAAAGCGCTCGTAGTGCCCGATGTCGAGGTCGGTCTCGGCGCCGTCGTCGGTCACGAAGACCTCGCCGTGCTGGAACGGGTTCATCGTGCCGGGGTCGACGTTCAGGTACGGGTCGAGTTTCTGCATCGCAACGCGCAGACCGCGCGCCCGGAGAAGGTGACCGAGGCTGGACGCCGAGAGTCCCTTACCGAGTGAGGAGGCGACGCCACCCGTGACGAAGATCTGCTTGGTAGGTTCTGTCATCCGCTGAGCCACGGGATTTCAAGTTATCAGGCTCTCGACCCGACCGTCGCACCACCCGTCCCGTTCGCCCGGAAAGTGAGGAAGAAGTCCCCCTACCGGGCGCGGGATCTACATCACTGGCCCAGCCGGATCAACTGCCGGTAACGATCCGACCAACCCTGGGTGACCTCGTCCTCCGACGGCAGCCCGGCCACCCGGGCCCGGGCCCGGTCGGCCAGTTCCCGGGCCCGGCCGGCGTCGTCGAGCAGCTCGCGCACCGCGGCCGCCAGGGCCGGCGCGGAGCCCGGCTCGACCAGCGCCCCGGTGTCCGCCAGCAGGTCCGGCACCCCGCCGACCGCGGTCGCGACCACCGGCACCCCCGCCGCCATCGCCTCCTGCACCGCCAGGGGACGCGCCTCCCACTCGCTGGCGAGCGCGAACACGTCGGCCCGGGCCAGCAGCGCGGGCACGTCCTCGCGGCGTCCCAGGAAGGTCACCGGGGCGTTCGCCCGGTTGCGCCGCCGCTCCAGTTCGCCGAGCAGGTCCAGGTCGCCGTCACCGGCCACCGCCCAGCGCACGCCGAGCACATCGGCCGACAGCAGCGCGGCGGCGTCCACCAGCACGTCCAGGCGCTTCTGCGGTGCGATCCGGCTCACCGTCAGCACCAGGGGGCCGCGCCGCGGGCCGAGTTCGGCGTCGAGGTCAACGGTGGACGACGAGGAGCCCGCGACCGGCGTCTCCGCCGATACGACGGTCAGCTGCGGATCCCGCGCCCCCAGTTCGCGGGCCCGCGCGACGAGGTCCGAGGACGCCCCGGTGAGCAGGTCCGCCCGCCGGGCCTGGAGCTGCTCGGCCAGGGCCAGCGCCCGGCGCTTCGGGCCGGTGCCGAGCACCGCGTTGTGCCAGGTGACGACCAGCGGCGGACGGCGCCGCAGGGTGGCCGCGGCCAGCACCGTGAGCAGGCCGGCCTGGTGCCCGTGCGCGTGCACCACCGTGGCCCCGGCGATCATCCGGCGCAGTCTCAGCAGCGACGACCTCAGGTGGTGGCGCCCGGTGGGCCACTCCGGGACGACGTCCACCATCGAACCTGCCGAACCCGCCGGGCCTTTCGGGTCTCCCAGGCGGGTCGCGGTGAGCGGGCTGGTGAACACCGACACGTCCCAGCCGAGTTCCCCCAGCCCGGAGGCCAGCCCGGCGACATGCCCGGCGACACCGCCGGTGGCCGGCCCGGCGACGAGCAGTACACGGTCCGCACTCATGGTTTCGTCCTCCGGGTGATCCGTCCGACCAGCATGCCGAGATTCTTCCGGTCGAGCACCGCGAGCAGCGCCGCGAACAGCACGGCCGCGACCATCGCCCCGGCCGCACCGCCTGCCAGCGCCCGCACCACGGCGACGCCGTCGCCCAGGGTCAGCAGGGCCACCTCACGCCCGGCCAGCCCGGCCACCACCGCAGCCGCCCCGGCCAGCACCAGCAGGCGCCCCAGCCCGGCCACCGCGGCGGCCCCGGCCTCGCGCCGCAGGGCCAGCAGCAGCAGCGCCCCGGCCACGCTCATACCGATGGTGTTGCCCCAGGCCAGCCCGGTGACGACGGGAACCAGGAAGACACCCGCGGCCGACCCGGCGATCACCGCGGCCCAGCCCAGCGCGGTGGCCACGGCCGCGGCCCGGCCGCGCTCCCGGGCGTACAGCGCGCGGCCGACGTGCGCGATCAACGCGAAACCGACCAGCCCGGGCGCCATCACGGTGAGTGCGTTGCCCATCTCCGCCAGCGCCGCGCCGCCGCTGTCGTCGGTGGAGATGGCGGTGAAGAACTCCCCCAGCGGCTGCGCGGCCGCCGCCAGCACGGCCGCCCCGAACAACGAGACCAGCACCACGACGCGGGTGCTGGCGGCGGCGGTCGCGGCGAACCCCTCGTCGTCCCCCTGCTGGGCCCGCTCGGCCAGCCGGGGGAACGCGCTGGTGGCCAGCGGCACCGCGAGCACCGCGTAGGGCAGCAGGTACACCGCCTGGGCGGACTGGAACACCGGGTAGGCGCCGGTCTGCCGGTGGTTGGCCAGAAGCAGCGCGACCATCAGCGACAGCTGCTGGGCCAGCAACGCGGAGATGCCCGCGGCGGCCAGGGCCAGACCGCGCCGGGCCACCCCCGGCGGGAAGGTCAGGGTGGGCCGGATCCGCACCCCGGCCTGCCGGGCGGGCCACAGCAACGGCAGCGTCATCACCGCCACCCCGGCGGTGGTGCCCCAGGTCAGCCAGGCCTCGGCGGTGCCGGGCAACCGGGCCGGCACGTCGGTCGTGCTGACCGAGCCGTAGACCAGATAGGCGCCGATCACCACCACGCTGGACAGCAACGGCACGAAGGCGGGCCAGAAGAACCGGCGGTGGGCGTTGAGTGTGCCGGTCAGCACCACGCCGATGCCGTACAGGGCGATCTGCGGGGCGAACACCATGATCATCCGGGCGGCCAGGCCCTGCTGGCCGGCGCAGCGCGGATCGTCGTCGACCAGCACCTTCGACAACGGCACGGCCAGCACCGCGAGCAGCGCCGAGACCGGCACCAGCACCACCAGCACCCAGCCGATCAGCGCCGACACGATCCGGTCGACCTGCTCGCGGTCGGCCCGCGCCAGCGGCCCGGCCAGCAGCGGCACCACGGCACTGGCCAGCGCCCCCCCGGCCACCACCTCGTAGAGCACGTTGGGCAGGGTGTTGGCCGAGGAGTACGCCGTGCCCACGCAGTGGTAGCCGACGTCGGCCGCGAATCCCAGCCACCGGCCGAACCCGACCACCCGCGACACCGCCGTCACGGCGGCGATCAGGGCGGCCGAGGCGAGCAGACCCCGACCGACAGAGGACGGCGTTGAGCTGGGCGCGGTCGTCACGTCGTCCACAAACCAAACTTGTCAGGCGGGGCGACGGCCCAGCATGTCGAGCTCGCGCAGCACCGGCGTGCGCGCGATCACCTTGGTGAAGCTGACCTTCTCGCTGGCCAGGGTCAGCCCGCCGACCACGGCGAGCACGGCCAGCTGGCCCCCGCGGCCCAGGCCGGTGACGGCCGCGGTGCCGAGCAGGGCCCCGGCGGCGTTCGCGCCGGTGTCGCCGAGCATGGCCTTCTCGGCCAGGTCGACCGGCAGCAACCCGGCCCCGGCCCCGCAGGCGATCGCGACCAGCCGGCCCCCCGCGGCGCCGGAGGCGGCGGGCGCGAACAGCAGCATGACCTTGATCGCACGGCCCGGGCGCAGGTCGAACAGGTTCATCAGGTTGGCCGAGCCGGCCACCACCGCACCCGACACCAGCGTGTCCGCGGCCCCGCCGAGCAGCCGCACCACGACGCCGGAATCGGCCCGGTCGCGATGTGAGGGCACGAGCAGGGCGGCGACCAGGCCGGTCGCGCCGATGCCGAGAACCTTCAGCCCGCCGGTGGTGACGTGCCCGCGCGCCAGCTCGCCCAGGTGCCCACGCAGGCCCTTGCTCTTGCCGGTCTCGCGCAGGTCGTCGATCGCGCCGAAGGTGCCGCCGCCGACCGTGGCCACCACCGCGGCGGCCTTCACCCGGGCCGGCACACCCGGCGCGAGCACGGTGGCCGTGGCCGCGCCCAGCGTGTAGGCCGGGCCCTCCAGCAGGGTCAGGGTCTCACCGCGGTGGTTGACCCGTTCCCAGAGCTTCGACCCGCCCGGCGGGTTGGCGCGCAGTGCTGTCCAGGCACCGCGGGCGGCCAGAGCTCCGGCACCGGCCAGAGCGGTGGAGACGAGCAGCCTTCGGATCACTTGTCACCCTTCTTGCCGGAGTCGCTCTCCTCGGAGGTGGCCGCGGGGGCCGGGGTGATGGTGGGCAGAACCGCGTCCACGCCCTCGCCGAAGCCGTACGCCCCGGACCCGCCGGACAGCTGCTCCTGGAGCGCCAGCACGGCGGTGACCACGCCCATCGCGGTGGAGCCGGTGTCGACGGTGGAGACGTCGGCGCCGACCGTGTCGTCGTCCCGGATCGCGGTGAGCACGCCACCGCTCGCGGCCGCGGAGGCCGGGCCGGTGGCCACGCTGCCCCCGCTGGTCGAGTCGAGTGCGGAGGCCAGCGCCACGTAGGCCGAGCCGTCCTCCTCGGTGACCGAGGCGGTGGCGGCGGCCGAGTCGATCGCCTCCGGGTTGGCCGGCACCAGCACCAGGGCGCCCGAGGCCAGGCCGTTCAGGTCGCCGTCCACCTCGATCAGCCCGGCCGTGGTCAGGCCGTTCAGCGCGGTGGCGGCGTCGGCGGCGGCCGTGCCGGTGGGTGTGGTGTCGGCCGACGACACCACGGACGTGGCCAGCACCTGGGCCAGCCGCTCCTCGCTGGTGCCGTCGGTGGGCACGTAGCCGCTGGGCAGGTCGCCGGTCAGGCTGGTCAGCAGGCCGGTGCGGTCGGACTCGCGGTCGGCGGCGGTCCAGTCGTCGGTGACCCCGATCCGGCCGGTGACGCTGCCCCCGGCGCTGGTCACGGCGTCGGTCAGCGGCTCGACCACGTCGTCCTCCACCCCGGGCAGGGTGACGACGACCACGGAGCGGCCGGTCAGCGCGTTGGCGACCAGGGCCGAGGTGGTGGCCTGGGTGAACTCGTCGCGGTGGGTGACGGCCTCGGTCGAGGTGGCCAGCTGCTGGCGCAGGTCGTCCTTCTCCGAGCGCAGCGCGTTCACCTGGTCGGTCAGGGTCGAGCCGATCGAGTCCTGCAACGGCCCGGCGCCGAGCACGATGCCGACCGCCAGGGCCAGGAACACCGAGATCAGCGAAACGAGGTGGTACCTGAAGTCGATCATGTGCTGAGGAATCCCCGCCAGTCGTACGTCGTCAGTGCTTCGGGGGGCGGGTCGGTGAACCAGCTGCCCACCCAGGAGGTGAGGTCGTCCCAGCGCGCCCCGATCAGCGAGTAGAACGTCTGCCCGCCCTCGGTCGAGGCGAGGGCGACGCCCAGTGCGACCAGCCCGGCGACCGCCAGGACGGCCAGCTGCCAGTTGCTGATGCGCTGCCGGTAGAGCCGGGAGACGCCCTTGGCGTCGACCAGCTTGCTGCCCACCCGCAGCCGGGTCAGGAAGGTGCTGGCCATGCCGGCCCGGCCCTTGTCGAGGAACTCCACCAGCGTGGCGTGCGTGCCGACGGCGACGATGAGCGAGGCGCCCTTGTCGTCGGCCAGCAGCATCGCGACGTCCTCGCTGGTACCGGTGGCCGGGAACACCACCGGGTCGACGCCGAGCTCGCGCACCCGCACCAGGCCGGGCGCGTTGCCGTCCCGATAGGCGTGCACGACGATCTCGGCGCCGCAGGTCAGGGCCTTGTCGGAGACCGAGTCCATGTCTCCGACGATCATGTCCGGGGTCCAGCCGGCGTCGATGATGGCGTCGGCACCGCCGTCCACGCCGACCAGGATCGGCCGGTACTCCCGGATGTAGGGCCGGAGCGTGGCCAGGTCTTCCTTGTAGTGGTAGCCACGCACGACGATCAGCACCTGCCGGCCCTCGAACGAGAGCTTCACGTCCGGCACACCGACCCCGTCGAGGAGCAGGTCGCGCTCCTTCTTCAGGTACTCCATGGTGTTCGCGGCGAACGCCTCGAGCTGCACGTTGAGCCCGGCGCGGGCGTCGTCCATCGCCACCGACACGGTGGCGGCGTCCTGCTTGATGCCGCGCGCCACCACCTGGTCACCGGCCCAGATCTCGTTGCCGTCGATCCGGATCGCGGTGCCCTCGGCCAGGTTGGTCATCACCGCCTCGCCCACCCCGTCGATCAGCGGGACGCCCGCGGCGAGCAGGATCTGCGGGCCCAGGTTCGGGTAGCGGCCGGAGATGCTGGGCGCGGCGTTGACCACCGCCGCCGGCTTCGCGGCGACCAGCGCGTCGGCGGCCACCCGGTCGATGTCGGAGTGGTCGATGACCGCGATGTCACCCGGGTTCAGCCGCTTGGTCAGGTCTTTCGTGCGCCGGTCGACCCGCGCGATGCCGTGGACGCCCGGGCCCTCCACCGGTTCCGGACGACGGCCTCTGGGCAGGGACGGCAACTTCACGCGTCGATCGTGCCATGTCCGGCCGAGTGCTTTGGCCGTGGATGGGATCGGATGACAACGATTCGGACGCGATCACCCGGCTCCGAATCTGATTCGGCGAGCAACCTCACCCGAACGCCACCCCCGGAAACCTCAGACCAGCTGCCGGTCCGCCTCGGCCATCTGGAGCAGTTCCTCCGCATGCGCCTGGGCCGATCCCGAGTCCTCCAGACCGCCGAGCATGCGAGCAAGCTCACGGATCCGGCTCTCCGTGTCGAGGGTGTGCACCCCGCTGCTGGTCACCTCGCCGCTGTGCGCCTTGCGCACCAGAAGATGCTGGTCGGCGAACGCCGCGACCTGCGGCAGGTGGGTCACCACCAGCACCTGGCTGTTGCGCGCGAGCCGGGCCAGCCGCCGGCCGATGCCGAGCGCCGCCTTACCGCCGACGCCCGAGTCGACCTCGTCGAAAACGAACGTGGGCACCGGGTCGACCGCGCCGAGCACGACCTCCAGACCCAGCATCACCCGGGACAGCTCACCGCCCGAGGCGCCCTTGCCGAGCGGCCGGGGCGACGCGCCAGGGTGCGGTGCGAGGAGCATCTCGATCTCGTCGGCACCGTCCGGGCCGAACGCCACCGGGCCCGGCGCGGGAGCCGCAGGCCGTTCCTCCGTAGCGGTCAGGTCGATCGTGGTCTCGGGCTCCAGCAGCAGGCCGTCGTCGTCGGGCTTGTGGTTCACCTCGACGAACAGCCGGGAGCCGACCATGGACAGTTCCTGGAGCTCGCCGGTGACCGCCTTGGCCAGCTTGGCCGCCGCTGTGCGCCGGGCCTTGGTCAGCGCCGCCGCCTGCCGGGCCAGCGCGGTGCGCAGCTCGTTCACCCGGCCGGCCAGCTCGTCCACCGACTGCTCGTCGTTGTCCAGCTCCAGCAGGCGCACCGACGCCTGCTGGGCCCAGGCCAGGGTGGCGTCCACGTCGTCGCCGTAGCCGCGCACCAGATGGCTGAGCGTGGCCCGGCGGTCCTCCACCGCGGCCAGCCGCACCGGGTCGGCCTCCACCCCGGCGGCGTACGAGGCGCACTCGGTGGCCAGGTCGTCCACCAGGTAACCGATCTCCGCGGCGCGCCGGGCCAGGTCGCCCAGCGCCGGGTCGTTCGGGGCCCCGCCCTCGAGCGCGCGCCGCACCTGGTTCATCAGCGACGCCACGGCGAAGCCCTCGGACTCGCCGGACAGCGCCTGATTGGCCGTGGCCGCCGCCTGCTGGAGTCCCTCGGCGTGGGCCAGCCGCTGTGACTCAGCCTTCAGCTCGTGGTCCTCGCCCGGCTGCGGCGCGACCTTCTCGATCTCGGTCAGCCCGGCCCGCAGCCGCTCGGCCTCGGCCACCCGCTCGGCGAACTGCTGGGTGATCTCCCGGTGCTTCTTCTCCACCGTGCGCAGCTCGGCGTAGGTCTTGCGGTAGGCCGCCAGGGCCCTGGCCACCGCGGCGCCGCCGAACCGGTCGAGCGACTCGCGCTGCTTCACCGTGGACTGCAACCGGATCTGGTCGCTCTGCCCGTGCACCGCCACCAGGTCGCCCGACATCTCGCCGAGCAGCCCGTTGGGCACACCGCGACCGCCGACGTGGGCCCGGGAACGGCCCTCGGCCGACACCGTGCGGGCGATGACGAGCGTGTCGCCGTCGTCCAGCTCCGCGCCCGCCTCCACCGCCTTGGCCACCGCGGCGTTCCGGGGGTCGAGGACGAGACGCCCCTCGACCAGGGCGCTCTGGTATCCCTCGCGCACCGACCCGGCGTCTGCCCGACCGCCCATGAGCAGGCCGAGACCGGTCACGACCATCGTCTTACCGGCGCCTGTCTCGCCCGTGACGACGGTCAGGCCGGGTCCGAATTCCAGCACCGCGTCGTCGATCACGCCGAGACCGCGCAGGTGCATCTCCTGAAGCACGTCGATGACTCTAGGGCAGTTTTTCGGCGGCCGGTGAGGCCGACGGCCCGGATCCGTCCGGGTTCTTCCCGGATCCGCCGTTCGAAACGGTGTTCGAAGGACATTCCGGACCCGGCCCGGCAGCCCCGGCCGAATCACCCCGGGCCTGCCCGCCCCAACCGCTGACCGGCGCCTCCGCGCCGCGCAGGGCGCGGCCCCGCCAGCCGTGCACCGGCAGCCCGAACTTGGCCACCAGCCGGTCGGTGAACGGCGCCCGGGCCAGCCGGGCCAGCCGCACCGGCACCGCCGAGCGGCGCACCTCCACGCGGGCCCCGGGCGGCAGGTCCATGCTGCGCCGCCCGTCGCACCACAGCATCGCCCGGCCCGGCGCGTCCGGCACCAGCTCGACGGCGGGCACCGAGGTCGGCGCCACCACCATCGGCCGGGAGAACAGGGCGTGCGCGCTCAACGGCGTCAGCAGCAGGGCCTCCACCTCGGGCCACACGATCGGGCCACCGGCCGAGAAGGAGTACGCGGTCGACCCGGTCGGCGTGGCCATCACCACACCGTCGCAGCCGAACTCGGTCACCGGGCGGCCGTCCACCTCGATCACCAGCTCGATCATGCGTTCCCGGTCGGCCTTCTCCACCGAGGCCTCGTTCAGCGCCCAGGTCTCCATGACCCGCTCGCCGTCCACGTGCACCGAGACGTCGAGCGTCATCCGCTCCTCCACCTGGTAGTCGCGGGCCGCGACCCGCTGCACCGTGTAGGCCAGGTCGTCGCGCTCGGCCTCGGCCAGGAACCCGACGTGCCCGAGGTTCACCCCGAGCAGCGGCACCGAGTGACCGCGCACCAGCTCGGCGCTGCGCAGGATGGTGCCGTCACCACCGAGCACGATCACCAGCTCGATCGCCTCGATCGGGTTCGCCGACCCGGCCGGGTGCAGCAGCTCGGTGGTCTTCTCGGTCAGGCCCTCGGCGTCACTGGGCATGACGATCGGCTTGATCCCGGCCGCGACGAGCAGGTGCACGAGCTCCTCGGCGGCCAGGACGGCGGTTTCCCGGCCGGTGTGGGCCAGGACGAGCACCCGGCGATCGGGTGTGCTCATGAAGCTCCTCAGTCAGGGTCATCAGGTCGGACGCTCTGCCGCAACACCGCGGTCAGGCCGGGCCTTCCGCGATCGCCCGGTCCAGATCGGCCGGTGCCAAGGCGGGGGCCCCGGCACTCAGCCAGAGGAAGTACTCGACGTTGCCGCTCGGCCCGGGCAACGGACTGGCCACCACTCCCCGCACGCCCCGCCCCAGCCCGAACGCGGCGTCGGCCACCGTGCGCACCGCGTCGGCCCGCACCGCCGGATCCCGCACCACCCCGCCCGAACCCAGCCGCTCCCGCCCCACCTCGAACTGCGGTTTCACCATCAGCAGCAGGTCGGCGTCCGGGGCCGTGCAGCCGACCAGCGCGGGCAGCACCAGCCGCAGCGAGATGAACGACAGATCGCCCACCACCAGCGACGGCGCCGGCGCCACCTGTTCCGGCAGCAACTCGCGCACGTTGGTCCGGTCCAGCACAGTCACCCGCGGATCCTGTTGCAGGCTCCAGACCAGCTGCCCGTAGCCGACGTCCACCGCCACCACGTGCCCGGCGCCACGGCGCAGCAGCACGTCGGTGAACCCGCCGGTGCTCGCCCCGGCGTCCAGACAACGCCGCCCCTCCACCACCAGTTCCTCGAAATGATCCAGCGCACCGGCCAGTTTGTGCCCGCCCCGGCTGGCGTAGCCCGGGTCCGAGTCGTCCACCTTGACCAGGATCGCGACCGCCGGATCCACCTGCGTGGCGGGTTTGGCGGCGATCGTGCCCGCCACGGTCACCCGCCCGTCGTGCACCAGCTGGGCCGCCGCCTCGCGGGAGCGGGCCAGCTTGCGGCGCACCAGTTCGGCGTCGAGCCGTCGTAGACGTGCCATCGCTCAGCCCTCGACGTCCGCGAGCCGGTCCTGCAAGGTGCGGTGCGCGGATTCGTACGCCTGGAGCTGGAGGTCCAGCCCCGCCCCGAAGGTGTCCGCCACCAGCTCCATCGCCTCGTCCACGGCGTGGTCGCCGGTCACCGGGGGCTTCGGCACAACAGTGGACGACGAAACCCCCACACCTCCCTCGCCGCGCTCCGGCGCCCCGGCGTCCGAAACCCCCGGCTGCCCGTCCGAAACCCACGCACCGCCCGGCTGTTGCCCTGGGTCTCCCAAGTCAACCGGCTGCCGCTCGGCGTCTCCCGCGTCAACCGGCTCCCGATCCGCGCCTTCCGCGCCAATCAGCTCCCGATCCGCGCCTTCCGCGTCAACCAGCTCCCGATCCGCGTCTCCCGCGTCAACCGGCTCTCGATCCACGCCTTCCGCGCCAACCGGCTGCCGCTCTGCGTCGCCCCTGCCGCCCGCGTTCCACGCTCTCGCGTCCCGGCCTGTTATCACCGAACCAGGCGAACCGGTGGACGACGGTGGGCGGCTGACGGCCGCGGCGTCGTCCTCGAGCATCTCCTCGGGACGGGCCGCCCACGGCGACGGCGGACGGACGGACAGCGGAGTGGCGCCGGACGCACCGGACAGGCCGGGACGGACGGGCGGTTGATCGCTCGTCACGGTGTGGCCTCCGGGGTGGTCGCGCTGCGGTGAAAAGTCATGCTGGACGCCACGCTACCGGCCCCAGGGCCCGTCACCCTCCACCGCGTAGAGCGCCTTCAGCAGAGCCTGGGCGTCGACCGGGTCGCCGGCCCTCTCCGCCGCGTCCTGGTGTTCCCAGGCCGCGACCACCCCGGCCCGGGCCAGGTCGAGTGCGTCCTGACCGGCGTCGAGCACGACCACGGCGCCGTTCTCGACGCGGGCGCGGGCGGAACCGACCGTCACGACGCCGTTCTCCACCGACGGGCCGTGATGCGGTTCGAGCAGACCCGACAGGTCACGGGCGATCAGGTGCGGCCGCACCGCGGGAGTCGCGGCCACCAGGTCCTTCACCCGGTGCACGCCGGTGAGCACGATCATCCCGGGCAGGTCCGCCGCGCGGGCGCCTTCCAGGTCGGTGTCGAGCCGGTCGCCGACCACCATCGGGGCCTTGCTGCCGTAGCGGGCGGCGGCCTCGGTGAACAGCGTGGGCTGCGGTTTGCCGGCCACCTCCGGCTGCACCCCGGTGGCGGTGATCACGGCCTGCACCATCGTGCCGTTGCCGGGCGCCGGGCCGTAGGGGGTGGGCACGGTAGCGTCCATGTTGGTGGCGATCCAGGGCAGCCCGGCGCGCACCGCACGGGTGCCCTCGACCAGCAGCTGCCAGTTCACGTCGGGGGTGAAACCCTGCACGACGGCGACCGGTTCGTCGTCATCCATCGAGCCGACCGGCTTCAGCCCGGCCTCCTCCAGCGCCTCGTACAGCCCGAGGCCCCCGACCACCAGCACCTGGGAACCGGCGGGCAGGCGCTTGGCGAACAGGGCGGACGCGGCCTGCGCCGAGTTCACCACGTCGTCGTCCTCGGCGTGCACGCCGAGCTCACGCAGGTGCCCGGCCACCACGCGGGGCGGGCGGGAGGCGTTGTTGGTGACGAAGGCGGTGCGGACACCGGCCGCGCGCACCCGGTCGAGCGCCTCGGGCGCGCCGGGAACGGCCTTCGGCCCGATGTAGACCACCCCGTCCAGGTCGAGCAGGACGGTGTCGAACTCTTCGGCCGGTGCGCGGTCCAGCCCGATCAGCGTGGAGGAAGAACTCACAGGACGTCACCGTAGCCGTCCCCCGCCATCAGGGTGTCCTCGACCTCCACCTCGGCCGGCTCGGGTCCGTCCCCGGTCTGCGGCGGGTCGACGGCCAGGGCCATCGACTCGTCGTCGGTGTCGATCAGCGCCGGCTCGAACACCGGCTCCGGGTCCACCCCGTCGAGCAGTTCGAGCTCGTCGCCGTCGCCCTGGTAGGCGCCGGCGGGAATTCTGGGGTCAGCCATGACCGTCCTCCGTCCGTGGCCGCGCCGGCGGCGGATGCGGCCGGGTGACGTCCTGTCACCCGGCCCCGGCACCGGCGGGCCACGTCCGGTTCACGGACGCGGAACGCTAGTCCCGGTCGGCGCTCCTGCTCGCATCCTCGTGCCCGCCGTCGTCGAAGCGCATCTCGAGGGGCGAGCTCTTGGCCTCCGGGCCGTCCTGCTCGTCGTCAGCGTCGTCCTCGTCGTCGAGGTCGTCGTCCACGTCGTCGTCCAGGTCCTCGTCGTCGTCCTGGTCGGCGTCGTCCTGCGGGTGGACGGCGTCCGCCCCGTCCCGCTCGTCGTCGTCCTCGTCCGTGGCGTCGGCCGCGTCGGCCGTCACACCCGTCTCGTCGCCGGCCTCGTCGTCGTCCCCGGCCTCGTCGTCCTCGTCGTCGAGCAGCTCCAGGTCGATGACCTCGAGGTCCTCGTCGTCCAGGTCGTTGACGCCGGCGGCGCCGTCCGGGTCCTCGGCGATGGCGCGGCTACGCCAGGAGTCGGCCTCCTGATGACGCTTGGCCTGCTTGAGCGCCTGGGCGTAGGCGAAGCGCAGACGGGCCAGGCTCGGCGAGCGACGGCTGCTCTCCAGCTCGGGCACCTGGAGCACGACCACCGCGGCGTCGAACTCACCCATGTCGGCCCGGGCCCCGGACTCGACGATCTTCAGCTCGATCCGGGCATCCGTGCTCAGCGTCTTCGCCTCGGGGCTGTGGGCCAGCTCGATCGCACGCTCCGGACGCTCCAGCCCACGCTCGCAGTCCGCCATCACCGGAAGGTGCTCGTTCGAGCCGGTGATCCGGCGGTGCGTGCGCAGCTCGGCGAGGGCGTCGTTGTAGCGGCCCGTGCGGTAGGCGGCCAGACCGGCCGTCTCCCGCACCACGCCGAGACGCGAGCCGCGCTTGCGCGCGGCGACGGCGTGCTCCCAGGCCCGTTCGGGGTCAGACTCGATGAAGTAGTTGGCCGCGGCCAGGTGCGCGCCGGTCTGCACGGCGACCTCCCGGCTCAGGCCGGAGAGCTCGGTGCGGATCGTCTTGTCCAGCTGGCCGGCGCTGATGCCCTCGGGGATCTCCGGGTCACGGCCGGCCGGCTTGCGCACCGGCATCTGCCGCAGCTCGCGCCCGTCGCCCGAGCGCTGCGAACGGGTCGGCGCCGCCGGACGACGCTCGGTCCGCTCCCGCGCGTCACGTCCGCCCCAGCTCTGCCGGGCGCCACCACGGTCGTTGCCGAAGCCGCCCCGCTCGTTGCGGTCACCCCGGCCGCCGCTGAAACCACGGTCACCTCGATCCGCGCCACGGTCGTCCCGGTTGCCGCCGAAACCGCCCCGCTCACCACGGTTGCCGCCGAAGCCGGGCCGGTCGCCACGGTCCCGGTCGAACGTGCGCTCGCCACGAGCCTCCGTGGAGCCGGCGCCTTGCCCGCCGGACCTGGCCTCGTCGTTGCGGGGCTTGTCGTCGCCCCAGCCACGGCGCTGACCGCTGAAGCCGCCCCGGTTGTCCCGGTCGCCGCCGCGGAAGCCACCGTCGCGCGCCGGACCACCAGGCCGGAACCCGCCGCGGTCGTTGCCACCCCGGTCGCCGAAGCCACCGGAACGGTTGTCGCGACCCCGGTCGCCACCCGGGCCGCCGGAACGGAAGCCGCCCCGCTCACCACGGTCGCCGCCGAAGCCACGGTCCTTGCGGTCGCCCGCCGGGCCGGAACGGAAGCCGCCACGATCGCCACTCTGGCCACCGGAACGGAAACCGCCCCGCTCACCGTCGCGGAAACCACCCTCACGACCCGGCCCACCCGAACGGAACCCACCCTGACGGTCCCCACCCGGACCACCCGAACGGAAACCGCCACGGTCGCCGCCCTGGCCACCGGAACGGAAACCGCCCCGCTCACCGTCGCGGAAACCACCCTCACGACCCGGCCCACCCGAACGGAACCCACCCTGACGGTCCCCACCCGGACCACCCGAACGGAAACCGGGACGGTCGCCACGATCCCCCCGGAAGCCACCGGAATCACGGCCACCACGGTCTCCGCCCGGACCCGAGCGGAAGCCGCCACGGTCACCACTCTGGCCACCGGAACGGAACCCACCACGGTCACTGGACGGACCGCCGGAACGGTTGCCGCCCTGGTCGCCGCCGCGGCCGCCGAAGCCACCCGAACGGTTGTCGCGGTCGTTGGAACGGAAACCGCCACGGTCGCCGCGATCCTGGCCGAAGCCTCCGCGCGAACCGTCGCGGCCGCCGGCGCCACCACGGTCACCGCCGCGGAAGCCGCCCTCGCGGTCCTGAGCACCCGACCGGAACCCGCCACGGTCGTTGCCACCCCGGTCACCGGAGCCGCTGGAACGATGGTCACGACCCCGGTCGCCACCCGGGCGGAACCCGCCCTGACGGTCGCCGCCCTGGCCACCGGAACGGAAGCCGCCGCGGTCGCCGCCCTGGCCACCCGAGCGGAACCCGCCCTGACGATCGCCGCCCGGACCACCGGAACGGAAACCGCCCCGGTCACCACGGTCGTTGCTGAAGCCACGGTCGCCACGGGCACCGTCACGGCCGCCGGAACGGAAGCCACCGCGGTCGCCGCCCTGGCCACCCGAGCGGAACCCGCCCTGACGATCGCCACCCGGACCACCGGAACGGAGACCGCCCCGGTCACCACGGTCATTGCTGAAGCCACGGTCGTTACGGTCGCCACGGGCACCGTCACGGCCACCGGGGCGGAAGCCACCTCGGTCGCCGGAGCCGCCGCGGGCACCGAAGTTGTTGTCACGGCCACCGGAGCGGAAGCCGCCCTCACGGTTCTGGCCGCCACTGCGTTCTCCGTCGCGCGACCAGCTGTCGCGGCCCTCCGTGGAGGAGCGGGAGTTACGCATGCCGGCGACATGGCCGCCGGATCGCTGGTTGCCGCCACGGGACGGGGCGCGACCACGGTCACCCGTGCGCGACTGCCCATCCCGGCCGGCCCGGAAGCCGGACGTGCCTCTGCTGGGACCGCCCTTCCCGGACTCGTTCGATCGGGGACGCTGCCTGTCGGGCTCGCCGGCCATGACTCCCATTCCTTACTGATTGCTCGGGGGTGCTTCGTTCGTCGTGCTCGTGTTCTGCTCAGAACGTCGTCATCGCACGCGGAAGCTACTGGGCCCAGGCGGGCGCGCCACGGCTCTCGGGCGCCCTGCTCCACCGTGCACCGGCGGCCACCACTGTTCAGAAGACGTACCAGTACATCACGAGCCTGGCACTGCTCCGGCCGTCCGCACCCCAAGGGCCCCGAACGGCGGCAGAAAAACAGTGATGGCGGCCAGCTCCAGGCCCGTGTCCGTTGCCCCGGAATCTCCGTTAACCCCTGCGCGAGGCGCGGGTGAAGATTCGACGGGTGAACACGGCCATGAATCGGAGCGGCCGCCACCACTATCTATGAAG